>PBZV01000018.1 GCA_002730325.1 Nitrososphaerota archaeon | reverse complement strand
TTTTATGTGGTTGCAAGTGGAAGTATGATTCCAGTTTTAGAAGTGTATGATGTGTTAGTAATTCAGGGACATGAACCATTTGAAGAAGTTGAAATAGGCGACATCATTGTATTTGATCGACCATCAGATCATAATAGAGTAATTGTTCATAGAGTTGTATCAATTATTGATGACGATCCTAAAACAATTAGAACGCAAGGTGATGCAAATCCTAAATCAATTCCTGGGACAGACTTTCCAATCACAGAAGAAGAGTATATTGGAAAAGTTGAACATGTCCTTCCACAAGTAGGATACATCACACAATTGCTAAAACCTCCTGTCAATTACATCATAATTGCAGTAGTTATTGGAATTATGATTTTAAAACAATTCTCAAAAAAGAAAAAAGAATCTACAACACTGAANAATTNNGATGATGTTAATTCAGATGATGTTAATTCAGATGATGTTAATTCAGATGATGTTAATTCAGATTCATTCAAAGAACTTTCAGACATAAACAAAATTGAAAAAGATTCAGAATATTCTGAACATGTGGANAAATCAGATTTGGTTGTAGATGANAAAGATGAANCAGAAAATNTCAAAACTGATGAATCAAAAGAAGAAGAATNATTTTTAATATTTCATGCAAACANGTTCACATGATGCCAAAACAGCATTCGATCGTCCTGTTTACATGGTATCATAATTTAGTCAAATTAACTAAAAAAGGATTCTCATAAATCATTAGTTTATGATTNAAAATCATTAAAAAAATTAATTACAATACTGATAAAATTTTTGAAGTTTTCTAAATTACAGAATCTTTAGTCTTGAATACTCGNTTAAAATACTCNGATGATTCTTTTGGTTCTTCAATATCATTTGTGATTCCTGCNAAATGNTTTGCNAAATTCTTTTTGTATCCAACTTGCATCTGNCTTTGAATCTGAATTCTTTGTGCCTGTGGGGAACCAGCTCCATGCATAGATTCAGTTAGATATCCAACTGCATTTCTGCCAAGAGTCATATTTTCAATTAANCTTAAAATTCTCATTCTATTTTCAACATCAACACCTTTTCTTCCTGCAAGATATTTTTTAAGTAGAGGTCCCGCTTCTGGNTGTCTAAAATCTTTTTCAGATGGAAGAGTAACTACNAAGCCACCAGCGATGTCTTGAGCTAATCTACTAATNTCATATGGGAATCGAGTAACATTNTGTTTACAAACTTGTGCAAGCATATCATCATTAAGAAANACNCCNGATTTCATTTTNTGNCCTTGATGTGATGAAGCGATACCTGCTGCAAAGATTGTTTCATTTAGATGAGTCATNTCAATAATTTTGTCTTTGATATGAGATACTTTAGGAACTCCATTGTAATCTGCAATTGTAGCAGCAGCTCCAATCAACACATCTCCAAGACCAGTTTTACAAACATAACTNCGTCTATGATAACAAGTAAAACGCTCTACAAGCATNGATGCGAACTCNTATTCTCCATTCATGAANACTTTATCCCATGGAATGAACACTTTATCTAAAATTATGAGAGCTTCTTGTCCACCAAATTTTGCATTTCCATCATCAATATCACCTTCTTCCATACTTCTAGTATCACAAGATTGTCTACCATAGATGTAAGTCACACCTTTTGCATCTGCTGGAATTGCACCAACAATTGCCCAGTCTTTATCACTTTCAGTTAATCTAATTGTTGGCATCAAAAGAATCCAATGGGAGTTAATACAACCAGTTTGATGTGCTTTAGCACCTGAAACATAAACTCCTTTTTCATCAGTTTCAACAATTCTTGTAAACAAATCAGGATCTTCTTGATCTGATGGTCCTTTACTTCTGTCTCCCTTAGGATCAGTCATTGCACCACCAATTACAAGATTTTCNTTTTGAACCATTTTNACAAATTCTAAAAATCTTTTATGATAATCAGTACCATGTTTTTCATCAATTTCAAACGTAGNAGAATGTAAAGCATTCATTGCATCCATTCCAACACATCTTTGGAAACANGTTCCAGTANTTTGTCCTAATTTTCTTTGCATTTTATTTTGTAAAACTAAATCTTCTGCGCTTTCNGCAATATGTAAAAATCGATTAACTTTAAGTCCAGAAANTGATGATTCGGTAGAAGCNAGNGATTCTTCACGTACAGCAAGATCATAAGTTTCTGCAACNGCATTAATTGATGGTCTAATGATAGGATGATCTACAGGTTCTTTTACAANNTCACCAAANAGGTAAATTTTGAGATCTCTACCNCTAAGACTTTCAATATAATCATCACCAGTTNTAATTGTCTTTAACACATTAGCCATNTANTGATAATGATTTTGANGNTGTATAAATATTCTAAATANGNTTATAGGAATAAGTTTNGATNAGAGACCAATNCGTACATCTAAAATTCGACATCCTTTGCCTTTTTCCATAACCAATACAGGATTCATGTCTAATTCTTTTATTTCTGAAAAATCAGTGACTAATTGAGATAACCTTTGAATACATTCAGATAATTTTACAATATCAGATGGTTTTTCACCTCTNACACCTTGTAACAATTTTTGAGTTTTTATTGATGCAATCATATCATCTGCCTCATCAGAAGTAACAGGGGCTAGCTTGAATGTNACATCCTTNAAGACTTCTACATAGATTCCTCCCATTCCAAGCATNATTACNGGTCCAAATCCAGGNTCTAACTTTGAACCAATGATTAATTCTTTCCCNCCTTTGACCATTTCAACAATTAAAACACCTTTGATCTCGGCTTTTTTNTCATATTTTTTTGCATTTTTGATAATTGTTTTGAATGCATCTTTGACNTCCTTGTCATTTGTCAAGTTTACTTTAACTCCNCCAGCATCAGATTTGTGAATAATTTGTGGTGATGCAATTTTCATNACAACAGGATANCCAATTTTTTTTGCAATTTTTACNGCTTCTGTTTCATTTTTTGCAAGAGCACTTGAAGGAAGAGGNAAACCATATGCTTTTAGAACTTCCTGTCCTTCTTCTTCTAGAAGATTNGGTCTTTGTTCTTTTTTGACCTGATCAAATATTTTTTGAGCTTTAGTTTTNTTTACTTTAAATTTTGTAATCTNTCCAGAGGGAGATTTAACCCANTTAGAAAATCTATTCATAGCCGCAAGAGTTCGAATTGCACCTTCTGCATATGTATAGAAAGGAACATTTCCATTAGCTAAAATTTCTCTATTTGTAATTCCTTCATCTAATCCCATTAAACTTGCAAGCATTGTTTTTTTGTATTTCTTTGACATTTCAACAATAACTTCAGCTAGTTTATCATAATCAAGAGTTCCAGAAGGNGTNCACATTGAAATTACAGAGCCTACTTTTGGATGTTGAAGTACACGATCTAAAACATTNTGNAATCGATTAAAATCAGCATCACCNACAATATCTACAGGATTTCTAGAACTNCCCCANGGAGGAATTACTTCATCAATTTTTTTTCTTACACTTGNAATTTCTGCCATCTTAATATTCATCTTAGAACATGCATCAGTGGANATAATTGCAGGACCTCCTGCATTTGAAACAATTACAAGATCACCTGNAGANGGTAATGGTTGTTTAGAAAATGCAGTTGCATAATCAAATANTTCTTCCATTGTATCGACTCTAATTGCACCAGATTGTTTTAGAAGNGCGTCATAGATTTCATCNGANCCCATTAAGGCACCAGTATGAGACATTGCAGCCTNGGCACCTTCAGGACTACGTCCAGATTTTAGAACAAGAACNGGTTTTTTGAGNTTTTTAGTAATATTTTTACAAACTTTTAGGAATTCTTGACCATTGCCCATNTCTTCAAGATACATTACAATNACTTCGGTTTGTTTATGNTTTGCAAGAATTTTTAGAATATCAACTTCNCTCATTACAGCTTTNTTTCCAAGACTGATTACTGCTGAAAAACCGATTCCTTGAGCACTTGCNTCTTCAACAAGTGCAGCACAAATTGCTCCACTTTGAGATACAAGAGCAATTTTNCCAGATTTAGGAGTGACTTTAAGAAATGTAGAATTCATCATTGTTTTTGGATCAAGATTCATTACACCAAGACAATTTGGTCCAATTATCTGAATTTTGTATTTTTTAGCAATATCTTTTAGTTCTTGTTCACGTTTTGCACCCTCTTCATCTACTTCTTTGAAACCAGCTGTGATTATTATGACNCCCTTGATCTTTTTCTTTCCACATTCTTCTAACACAGGAGCAACCAATGTATTTTTGATTACAATTACTGCAAGATCAATGGGTTTTGGAACATCTAAAACAGTTTTGTATGCTTTTTTGTAAAAGACAGTATCCCTTGATGGACTAATTGGAAAAACAGTTCCTTTGAAACCATTCATAATATTTGAAGTGATGGTAGCCCCTACACTACCTCTCTTATCTGATGCACCAATTACTGCAATAGATTTTGGAGATAGAATGACAGATTCAACCATATGTAAAATTGATCAAAGGATTTTGTATAATAAAGTTATTCATAGGAATTTCTGATCTGCGTCTAGCTTCCCAACATTTTTCCTGCCATATTCTCTTTTCGAGGAATCCATTGAATCAAGAGATTAGAAAATTTTCCCATTATGCCCCATGCCTCACGTGCTAAATCTCGTAGTCGTTCATTATTTATTGCAAATTCATGATTTAGTTGATTTACAGTATTTTTGGAATCACTATAAATTATAACATCATCATTTGAATTAACAAATTTCTTTAATGCAGAAATAATTGCCATGTATTCAGCCTGATTNTTTGTCAAATCAGGNTTTTTTTCATAAAATGATTCTCCTGTCTCCTTTACAAAAAATCCATANCCACTATTAGATCCACCAGAACCATCAACNTAGATACTAACTGTCATCTTTGTATAACCTCGTCAGTTTTACACTTAGATTGACTACTGCCATGTAAATTACTGTTGAAATACCTTGGGATATAATTGATGCAAAATATGGATCGTAATTAATTGTAAGGAAATANTATTGGGTCATCCAACGAATGACAGTATAAACAATTTCTGCAACACCAAGNGATGTAATTAATTTTTTAAGATCATGTTTTAGTTTTACAGTGTCGGTTTCACCAGANTCTAAACGATATTTTTTTCTGTTATCAAAATAAAATANTCCACTGAAAACAGAAAAATAAATTACATANTCTGCAATTGTAGTATATGTTGTGTTNAGATAATNTGCCTGATCNGATANNAATTGTGCAATAATTGCAGATATAGAAATNGATGCAGCAAAAGCNACTAGNATATTTTTGTTAAGTTTAAGATATTCCTGTAACATCAATCATNCTTGTTTANTACTACATTTAACTAAAATTAATCAAAATANTCTNAACTTCAAAAGTACTNATTATGCGTAACAAAAAGTTTTCAGACTAAATATTTAGATAATTTAAGGGTAAATAGAAACTATAAAAATACAATCAAACAAATTTCTTTGAAACNATTCATGTCACTAAACTATGATGCTCCATTATANAGACCTCCATCAGAAGCTAGATCATTAATTTTTCAAGTGACATTAGGTTGTTCATTTAATGAATGCTCTTTTTGTGATATGTATAGATCAAAAGAATATTCTGAAAAACCATGGNATGAAATTAAATCAGAAATTGATANAATGTCAAATTATTTACCAGATACAAAAAGAATTTTTCTTGCAGATGGAGATGCNTTAAATCTTGATGCAGAATATATGATAAAAATTGTGAAATACATCAAAGAAAAATTTGNAAAATTAGAAAGAATTTCGTGTTATGCAATGCCNATGAANATTCTCAAAAAAACATCTGAAGAATTAAAAAANATGAACGAGGCTGGANTNGANATGTTTTATTTGGGAATTGAAAGTGGTTCNGATATAGTTTTAAAAAAAGTGACAAAAGGAGCTATCGCAAAAACAATAATCAAATCTGTCAACAAGGCAAAAGAAGCAGGATATACAATGTCATGCATGATAATTTTAGGNCTAGGTGGANGAACNTATTCGAAGGAACANATCAAAGGNACTGCCGAAGTAATTAGTGCATGTTCTCCTCAATATGTNGGGGCATTAACACTATATCTNGAAAATGGAATTAAAGAAGANTTTTTTGANAAATTTGATGGNGAATTTATCAGAATTAATGATGATGAGTCATTAGATGAATTGTATANTTTAATCAATCAGATAGACACTNAAGAAGAAATTGTATTTAGAGCAAATCATGGNTCAAACGCNTATACAATCAANGGAACATTTCCACAAGANAAACAAGATATGTTGGATAAAATAGATTGGATGAAACANCATCCAGAGATTATGCGTCCACAAGGATTAAGAGGATTCTAAATTAGAATTTGGTATAAAATGATTTGNTAATTTTTCAAATTATAGAGTATCAATAATTGTTTTCAAGCTATCTGGAAGTTTTGGTAATTCAGTATGGCTTTCATTATTTTGAATGTTATCAGATCCAATTCGTCGTACTAATTGAGTCCCAATTAATGTATCAATATTCCTTTGAATATCTTTTTCAGAAATAATTGNTTTTAGTTTTTCAATAACAATTTCTTCATTTTCAAATTTTTTAATAGCATATTGAACAAGAATAGTTTTTTCANTAAATGTGAATTGAGTCATATTTGTAGCAAAAACTTTTGGCTAATAATCTTTGATAATAAAAAATGATTAAAATATGATGAACTCCAAAATATGCTCAATTGGTTACTAAATTACAAATAATTTCAAATGTACTATCTACAAAAAAATATGCTTCAATTGCAATAATTAGTGGATTNGGATTAGGGATAATNTATTATTTTTTGACAATGTCAATGCTACCAACACATTTTGNTATTGCAATAGAATTGTCTCCATGGTACATATTGACATCAATTAGTTTAACANTAATAATTTCAGGTTTGGGAGGAATTAATTTTGCAATGGTAGCATTTAGAATTAAAAGAATGAAAATGATGAATTCTGTTAAATCAAACTCCACATCTTTGATGGGAGGAATTTTTGGCGTATTTACTCCNGGTTGTCCTGCATGTACNGCACCATTGGCAGTAATTTTAGGAGCAGTTGGNGGATTATCATTATTTCCAATGCANGGNTTAGAATTGAAATTCATTTCNGTAGGAGTTTTAACTTTTTCAATTTTTTGGATTGCAAGAGGACTACAAAGTAAAAATTGTTGTAAGATTGGATAAATAATATTTACAGAATTATCTATTNTTGATTTTCATAAAATAATTTGATTACTTGTTCAACTANCAAATCAGTATCAGTNTCTTTCTCAGTACTTACTAAAAGNAAATAATCATCACCAAGGTAAAATGAAAAACGCTTCACTTTNTCATATTCTGCNAAAGTGTATTTTGTTTTACCAAGCCATTTTGACATNTCTTTACGTGCCTTCCAATCAAGAATTGAAATGTTAACAAGTTCATTTTCTGCACGTTCTGAAAGAAGATTTTCTATTCCTTTTCTCATACCACCTCCANCACGAGTNGCCCATTCATCATANACAGTAGCAAATCTAATCTNAGGATCNACATCTAAGATTTGTNAACAAAATTTCTCATAATCCAATAACTANCATTAATTNTTGAATTATTAGAAGTTTGTTGATAAAAANTTCTAGNGATAAATTTTTTGAGAAAATATGATAAACTCANTNCCAAAACAATTACAGTAAAAAAATAACAAAACTANCATAAAAAATGGGCCCACGGGGATTTGAACCCCGGATCTTCGCCGTGTAAGGGCGACGTCATAACCGACCTGGACTATGAGCCCAGAAACCTTCCTTGTTGAAATCCATTTAAACTTTGAGACAGAAAAAAATATAGAAATTTGATTAAAAATAATAGAATCCATGAATGTTTTTGATTTTTTTTCGAGTCCAATTGGATTAGGTCATGTTACTCGAGANATTGCAATTGCAAATTATTTTCAAAATGATTCGATAAATTTTGTAACAGGTAGNGGGGCTGCAAAAATTCTAAAAAATTTAGATTTTTCAGTTTCAGACAAATATAATCCACCTTCATTTGAAATCAAAAATGGNACATTGCAAAATTCAGCAAAGTGGTTATGGAATTATTATAAATATTATAAAGAATGTAAAAATATTTCACAAATAATTCTNAATGNAGATAATCCAAATTTGGTAATCAGTGATGAAGATTTTGCATCATTATCTGTTGCACAAGAAATGAAAATNCCTTCAGTTTTAATCACAGATGTNTTGGANACAANGTTTACAAAAGGTNTANTGTCAATTATTGAAAAAAAAATGAATAAATCAATGCAGGAAATTATAGAAAAATGTGATGTTGTTGTAATTCCTGAAAATGGAAAAAANCAAGANAACATCAAAAGAGTAGGACCAATTGTNAGACAGATAAATGAATCAAGNAAAAAACTTCGTGAAAAATTTTCATTTACAAAAAAAACTATTCTAATATCTATTGGAGGTACAAATGCAGGATTATTTTTAATTGAAGAATCATTAAAATCTATTTCGNCAATTAACCANGACATAGAAACAATTCTAGTATCAGGTCCTGCAATTAGTAAAAAATTTGAAAATGTGAAAAATTTGGGATTTGTAAATAATTTACATGAATTAATTTTTGCNGCNGATTTGGTAATTTCCATGGCTGGAAAATCAACAATNGATGAAGCTAATGCNTATGGAACACCAGNCATTTTCATTCCAATTAAAGGGCATTTTGAACAAGAAGATAATGCAAGCAAACAAGGATTTGTCTTTAATGATATCAAAAGATTGAAAGAATTNATTTTAGAAAAGATNGAAGAAAAACGAAGTCAAACNGATACAGATGGNGCNAGGAATGCATCAGAAATAATTAAAAAATTAATCACAAACTAATCAAATGCTTAATAGAGAACCATTAAACACTAACAAAATACCATGACTAATCTAATTGTTGCAAAATTTGGAGGAAGTGNATTAGGTCCGGATGGTGNATCNATTCCAGAAATTATTGAACGNATAGTCANTTTAAAAAAAGATTCCAAACTAATTGCAGTTTTTTCAGCTCCTNTAACTATGCATAATGACAAAAAACNCTCATTAACTGATGTAGTTTTAGAACAAGGAAAAAATGCAGANAATGGAATTGTTCCAAATTTAGATATTGTAAAATCAACCTANCAAAAAATTCTAGAATTAGTCAATTCAGAAAACAAAGAAGATTGTACAAATTCTATTAATTTNCATCTACAAATGGCACAAAAAGCCCTNGATGANGCATTAGAGAAAAAAGAATTTGCAGATGAAGTACGTTCAANAGCACTNGCATTTTCTGGAGAAATTCTAATTTCTCATGTNATGAACTATGTCCTTAGAAGTAATGGAATAAANGCAGNTGCTGTAAGTTTCGATGATTGGCCAATAATTACAGATGACAACATAGAATCAACTAATTTTCTCACATCAGAATCAAGANCAAAAATGCAGAAAACAGAAGAATTGGTTAGTAGTAATGAAGTAGTAACAATTGGTGGNTTTATTGGAAAGACCACAGAAAATGTTACAACTACATATGANCGAGGAGGTTCNGATAGAACAGCTGCTGATCTAGCAATCTTGTTTCACAAAAAATATGAAACTAGAGTTGACTTTGAAAAAGATAGTGCAGTGGTATCAGCAGATCCAAAGATTGTNGATTTAGNATTAAGTGAAGTAGAACAATTATCATANAATGAAGCTAGACTAGCTGGAATGTTTGGNATGAAAATTTTAGATCCTATTGCAATTAAAGAAATTNTTGAAAACGGAGTAGANATGCCAATTACAATTACAAATTTGAAAAATCCAGANAAAGTTACAACAATNAAAAGAATATTAGATAAACAAAAAGGACATCCNATTAAAATTGTTACAGGAAAAGAAAATTGTNCAATTTTTAGAATTGAAACATCTAATGTTCAAAAATTACTAACATCGTTAGAAAAAGACAAANGATATAGNGAATTTATTATTTTATCCCCATTTACAAAAGATGGAATAGAATTTTCAAGAATTTTGTTTCTTGATGGNGAATATGTAAAGAGNAATGAAAANTATCTTTTAGGATTTGATTCNCTTGCNACAATTACATACAANAGNGGAGTCATTACATTAATTGGNGATGAAATGTGGAGAGTACAACAAGTTGTNTCAAGAACTAGTGCAAGAATTGGAGAATCTGGATTAAATATTCTAAACATGGATGCACAAGAAGANACTTCACGAATTATNATTGTAGTAGAAGATNNAGAAAANAACATTAGAAAAGCAATAATTGCAATACATCAAGAAGTATCAAAAATTAATTTTATTAAATGAAAATTGAGGCGTTACGGGTTTTTACACCTGTACCGCCATTCAGGGTTTATTCTTGGACCATTATCTAGATTTAGTCCGGCGTTACCCAAAACACGCGATAGTAATACTGTATTTTTCTAGTATATAGAGGTGATCTATTTAGAAATTATCAAACACGCTCAGCAATATACCAAAGAACAATTCCAATTCCCAAAATAGCATACCACTTGAAATTATTTTTATTCAGAAAAATATTGGGTGAGGCTAACTCATTATCAGCAGTTGTGGCTAGACGAATTTTTCTCATCTCAAATGCTTGGCCAACAAGACCAATAATGAGAAAAATAATTCCTGCAAAACCCATTGTCCATTCCATAATATTATTTGGAAATAATGGGATATGTAGTTTACATATTATATCAAAAATATTAAAAAATAATTCTTTAAATGGGTAAAGTTTTTTCCCTCTCCTATGAAAGAGGTTGGAAAAATATGGATGAATGGAAAATTAGTGCCATTCAAAGATGCCAAAGTCCATGTTCTCACTCATGCATTACATTATTCAACATCAATTTTTGAGGGAATTAGGTGCTATGATACACCAAATGGATCTGCGGTATTTAGACTACCAGAACATGTGAATAGATTCTTCAAATCTGCAAAATTATACTCTATGAAAATGCAATTCTCAAAAAAAATAATTTCAGATGCAATTTTAGAAACTGTAAGAACTAGTAAACTCAAAGAGTGTTACATTAGACCATTAGCATATTACGGTTATGGCACAATGGGACTAACTCCTACACAAAACAAAGTAGATGTTTCAGTTGCATGTTGGGAATGGAAGATGGGAGAATCAAAAGCAGGAAAGTTTTCGGGTGCAAAATGTAAAGTTTCAAGTTGGGTAAAAATTGATTCAAGATCTCAACCAATGCAAGCAAAAGCTGCATCAAACTATGCAAATGCAGCATTAGCAAGAATGGAAGCATTAGAAAATGGATTTGATGAAGCAATTATGTTAAATTCACAAGGAAAAGTTGCAGAAGGAAGTGCAGAAAATATCTTTATCATTAAAGACGATATTATTCAAACCCCACCACTTTCAGCAGGAGGTTTGGAAGGAATTACAAGAGATGCAGTTATACAAATCATTGAAGAAAATGGAGGATTTGTAATTGAAAGGGATTTGGAAAGAGATGATCTTTACACAGCTGATGAGATTTTCATGACAGGAACTGCAGCTGAAGTAAAATCAGTTACACAAATTGACAAAGTGAAAATTGGAAATGGAAAAATGGGNTCCATTACNAAAGCCTTACAAAAATCATTTACAGATGTAGTAATGGGNAAAGATGAGAGATTTTTACCATGGTTAACATTTATCTGATTTCAGCGAAGTTTTTTACCCACAAAAATGGTTAGATNNTATGGATTCATGTGCGCCTGGAGAAACTCAAGAGATTTGTTGGTTTTGTAGAAAAGGGCGTCACGAAGATTGTATGAAAGAGATTCCAACTCAAGGTAAAAGTGAAGGACCTCACGATTGTACATTTGATACAAANCTTATTCCATGNAAATGTCAACACTAAACAAATAATATCAAATAGAGTAACATTTGGAAAAAATCATGAATTACAAAAAAGAATTTTGGGACAAATACGCAGAAGAAAANGAATCACGATATAATGANGAATTTGCCAAGTATACAAGAGACTTATCAACATCCTTGAAATGCATCAGTGTTTTAGAGATTGGTTGTGGTACTGGAATAGATTTAAGATTATTTCCAGATACATTTGAAATTCATGGAATTGATTTAAATGNAAAAGCACTTGAAATTGCCAGACAAAAACTACCTATTGCAAATTTTAAGATAGGNGATATTACAAATTTGCCGTTTGAAGATTCATCAATAGACTTTNTTTTTACACATCAATTATTGAATTATCTANATGATGAAACTTTAGAAAAAGGAGTTGCAGAGATGTATAGAGTTGCAGGGAAATACATNATGAATTGTGAAAANTTCAATAAAGATGAAACACANATTGATGAAAATCACAAGTTTCGAAATATGTTAAACAGATGGAANANTTATGAACTTAAAATTGTCAGCGATATTGACATGCATGAAGATATAGAANCAGANANAGCTAGATTTACGTTNTTAAAAAAACTGTGATTTNAATTAATTTATTCAGACANAAGANAAAATCTNATTNAAAATTAAAAACGGGTCTAAAGGGATTCGGACCCTTGACAACCGGATTAAGAGTCCGGTGCGCTACCTGGCTGCGCCATAGACCCACCAAAAAGAATATGCCTAGAGTTGTTATTAATCTTAAGATTGGAAAATAAAGAAAATTTAGTTTTATGCTTTTGCTTCAATTTCATTGTATTTTTCAATGATTGCAGTCAATGCAGTTGAAACTGGAACATCATTCATTTTTTTCTTTTCGACAAGAAGTTTTTGGTATGCATCTAATGTGATGTATACAGGAATTGAACCATTNCCTTCAAGTAAACCTCTAACGTTGTANAGTGCAGTTTCCATTCCACTTTCAGCAGATTTTGCAAATTTTGCTTTATCCATAATTGCTCCTAGAGGACCAAATGGCATTTCATAATCTACTGACATGGTTACTTTNGTAAGANTATCACCTAATGATTGAAATTCATTGGTAATTTGCCATCTCTTGAATGGACCTTTGATTTGTTTTGCAACAATTTTNTCATTTCTGANAAAATCGATTGTTTCACAATCCCACTCTAAACGTTTACCGCTAAAGTCGCCGATGATTCTAAATGTTGTACCTACACCCATGCCTTCTTTGATATCCATAGGAATTACAGTCATTCCTACAATGTCNTTTTTGATTTGATCAGAAACATGTTCTGGTCTTGCAAAATATGTAAAGACATTGTCTACAGGNGTTTTGATTTCTATTGATTTTGAGACGAGAGTCATCGAATCAAGTNTTGCCNATNAGAATTTAAAGGTTTTGAAGATTTCCCNAAAGGAATTGATTTACAATATATTTATCGAGTNTATTNATAATCTAAAATGAATCAAATGCGATCANTTTTGTTACTTTCTGTTTTGATATTTTCATCTGTAATGTTTAGTGATGNATATGCTCATTCAATGTTTAATTCTTCTGAGAAATTTGAGGCNGGTTATAGAGTTCAAGTAGCTACAACTCCAGAATTTCCACAAATTAATGANCCATCTCAATTTAGAATTAGNGTAACTGAAGGATTTGATTATGNAGAAGTTGACANATTTACAATGGGAATTAGAGTTCAGTATAATGGTCAGCAAGTAGATGCGATNCCTCCAACAACGATNGAAGGATCTCATTGGGATTTTGATTATGTTTGGAGANCTCAAGGGAATCATATTGTANTAATTGATTTGTACAANATGGTTGAGGATCAAGAAGTTCACACCTTTACATTTAACATGGGAACACAAAGNCCATTTGGATATATTTTCTTTGCAGCAATTATTGTAGGNGGACTAAGTCTTNCAGGNGTTNTAATGTACATATATGTGCCAAAAATTTTTAAAAAATCTAAAATTTAGGGTTTCTTNGAAATTTT
This sequence comes from Nitrososphaerota archaeon, assembly GCA_002730325.1. GTDB lineage: Archaea > Thermoproteota > Nitrososphaeria > Nitrososphaerales > Nitrosopumilaceae > Nitrosopumilus. Next base: position 27,929 of record PBZV01000018.1, on the reverse strand, counting down.
ACATACTCTAAATGCAAACAATGTAGTTAACANAACCATTGNAAACAACAATATNCCAATTCCCAAATGNATTGCNACTAGTACTGCATGTAATTTNAAGTCAATAACCATNGCNCCAAGTACGATTTGAGTAATGACAAAAACTGTCGCAAGNGAACTNGTTACTTTAATTTTNAAATCAGCATTTTTGTTAATTATACTTGCAACCATAGTTGCAATTACTAATGCACCAGTAGTTGCTGCAACNAGTCTATGAGTCCATTCAATAAGANATTCTTCTGANGGCATAAATCCATCAGGACATAAAGGCCANTCAGGACAAGTTAAACCAAGACCTGCAGCTGAAANATATCCTCCAAGNAACATNAGAGAATACAAAACAATCATNGTANCTAATGCNAGATATTGTAAAGCCAAAATTTCTCGATTCTAGTTTACTGNNATGTTACCAATCATCCAAGGATGAACCATACAGAAATATGGATATTCTCCTGCAGTNTCAAGGGTTACAGAATATGTTCCTCCAGCCATAAACAGACTACTATCAAAGTTTCCATCAGGACCGCCTGAAGGAGTTCCACTAGTTACAGTATGAGCTGCGGAGTCATCATTTGACCAAGTAATTTCTTCACCTGCTGAAACTGAGACATTAAATGGNATATAGCATTCATTTGTTTCGTCACATCCAGGAACTCCAGAACCTTGTGGAAGTGATATTGNGCCAGCATANTCAACAGGAGTAGANTCTGCTANNGGNGCTGTTTCNNCTACTGGTGCTGNTTCTGCTACTGGTGCTGTTTCNNCTACTGGTGCTGGTGCTGCTTCTGGAACTGCAACATCNCCTACAATAATTTGACCAACCATTCCTTGCTCTCTATGACCTGGAACTGTACAAATATAGTAAAATATGCCTTCTTCACCTGCAATAAATTCAGAAACTCCAGCCTCTCCTGGTTTTAATGGATTTGATGCAGTACCAATTTCACTTCCTGGAATTAGTCCAGCAAAGCCTTCATCATCTTGNGTAACACCAAAGGAGTGGAATGATCTTCCNGCATTATCAACATTAAAGACAACTTTGTCTCCAACACTCATGNTAATTGTTGGGTTGTTATCACTCTCACCGGGTAACGCATTAAACGCTAAAGTCCTAAAGTCCGNAGATTCAATAAAATTAAGATCTTTTGAAATAGTATCACCTGTTTGAACTGCAGGTCCAGCATGATCATCTCCTCCAGCCATCATTGCTACAACNGGNGNTGGNNNTGAAATCCANNAATCCCACATTGAAAAGAAGATNANTCCACCNACAAGACAAATGCCTAGCATTATTACCAGCATTTTTCCAGTTCTTGCCGAAGTGGTTCTGTAAATTTGGGAATTATCGTGACTCATTTCATATTTCTCCTAATGTGATGGNTTCTTTGCCTCAAATGGNTAGTAATACTTTCCNCCCACACCAAATGGGTCATCAGTATCTGCTAGTTTGCCTTTACCTGCACTGTAGATAATGTTTGCAAGGAAGATTACCATACNGANACCAATAATNATTGCACCTATTGTTGCAATTTGGTTCATGGCAATCCATTCTGGGATTGGAGGATAATCGAAAACTCTTCTTGGCATTCCATACAAGCCAAGTACGTGTTGTGTAAAGAATACTAAAACAGTTCCAAAGAATGACATTGCAAAGTGNACCTTACCCCATGCTTCATTGTACATTCGTCCTGTAACATATGGATACATGTAGTATAGGAATCCAAATGAGCCAAATGCAATAGTTCCCATNACNAATAGGTGGAAGTGACCTACAACCCAGTAAGAGTCGTGTGTTTGGAAATCTAATGGCATTGCAGCATTTGCTACACCACCTGCACCTGCAGAGAAGAATAATGCAATTCCTCCAACTGCCCACATCATNGGNGTTGAGAATTTGATTCTNCCATTCCACATAGTTGCAACNAAGTTGAAAACGTGTAAAGCAGATGCTGGAACTGCTGCAAGTGTTCCTACCATAAAGACTGTTTTTTCTGTAAATGACATTCCGGTTGCATACATGTGGTGTGCCCATGANGANAAACCGACAATTGATAATAATACAAATGCAAAGATACCAGAATTATAACTGTGAATTGGTTTTCTTGAAAATCTTGGAATNATTTCATACATCATACCAATTGCTGGAATTACCAATACATACACTTCAGGATGGAAAGTAAACCAGAACAAGTGTGCATATGCAATTGGATCTCCTCCCATTGCAGGATTAAAGAANCCACTAACACCTAATCTGTCAGTAAGAAGCATNAACAANGCTGCTGCAAACGTTGGAATTGCAACTAAAATAATTAATGAAGATGATAGAAATGACCAAGCCAATAATGGGACTTGTCCAATTGACATGTCTGGATGTTTACATTTGAGAATTGTAACAACGAAATTGATTGCGCCTAGAACGGATGAAATACCTAGAAGTTTTAATCCAAATATCCACATGTCAGCAGCTGGACCTGGAGCACTGATAATTGAATATGGAGGGTTTGCATACCATGAAAAATCAGCAAAGCCTAACCAAATGAGTGCGCCACCNGGTGGAATCATCCAAAATGCAATTGCATTAAGTTTAGGATATGCCATGTCTTTGTATCTGACCATAATTGGAACAAAGTAGTTACCAACAGATGATGCAAATGGCAAGATAAACAAGAAAATTAATGTTGTACCGTGAACTGTAAAGATTCTGTTAAAGGTCATTGCATCACCAATAATTTGTGCNCCTGGTAAGAATAGTTCTGCTCTAATGACAAGAGCTAATGCNCCACCTAAGAATAGGAATGCTATTGATGTGATTAAGTAAAGTAGACCGACATCAGTGTGATGTGTCGAAAACATAATTTGCCAAATTGGACGTGGCTTGGATAATTCTAGNACCATTAGTTAATCTCCTCGATTTTAATTTGTGATAAAAGCGTTTTCAAGAATGTCAATGTGCTGGTTCCTCCACAATTAAAGTTCCTCTCATGTTATAATGAATTAATCCACAATATTCTCTGCATTGAATNTCATGTTCTCCAACCTCTACTGGAGCAAACCATACAGTNTTAACTCTACCAGGAACTGCATCCATCAATACAACATAATCGTGAATGTTAAATGNATGAATTACATCTTTTGAATGAATTTCAAATTTGTAAGCTTTACCTGATTCAACATGTAANTCACCAATTTCTTTAGTTCCATCTTCATGTTCAAAAGTCCAGAACCATTGTTGACCAGTTACTTTGATTATTTNCGCATCTGCAGGAACATGTTCAANAAGTCTTTCTGCTTNCCAAGCTTCTGCACCAACCCAACACATCAATGCAATTACAACAGCTACATAGATCCATTCAGGCCAGTTAGAATGTCCACTCAATTTTACCAGTCCGTTCCCTCATATGGTGTTGGTTTTGCTTTTGGATGTGATTCTCTAAATCTCCAAACTTGCCAAATAATTGTACCAGATACTACAGCACCAACAACAAATGCAATAGTCATCATTCTAAAAAATAAATTCCAAATTANTACTCTACGATCAAGATACTCTCCAGGCTCATCACCTGCAGCAAATGCCATGTCAACAGCTGGAATTATNACCAAAACTGCCAAAACTAAGAATANTGCAATAATTCCCTTCATAGCGAACAAGTGACGTGACCTATNATTTCTATTTAAGGGTTTTCAAGATTATTAGCTACCAACCTTGATCNAATCTAGATGGNTGCATNACNTTAATTCCNGAAANAGAGAACTTTTTTTGNTTTTCTCGGAATATGTTTAGAGATGCATTAGCAATAATTAGTTCAAAGAGATTAACTGGAGACAGATCGACTATAGTTGAAAGCATTGCTTTTATTGGATCCATATGAGTTACAAGAACTACATTTTCATCAGGATGTTTTTCAATTANATCATCAACTAANNCCAAAACTCTGTTTTTGACTTGAGAAAATGTTTCTACACCATTATGTGCAATTTCTAATTCACCATTGTAAAATTTCATAAAGACATTTCCATGACTATTGAAAATTTTATCNTATGGCATGCCAGTAAATTTTCCCATATCAAGTTCAATTAGACGTTCATCAATTGTTACATCAACTGAATTATGTTGNCCNACAATTTCTGCAGTATGTTTTGCTCGCTGAATTGGACTAGAATAGATTGCAGAGATATTCATGTGTTCTAATAATTNAGCAGTATGTTGTACTTGTTTAATTCCAGTTTCAGTTAATGGGACACCTTCNGTTCTACCTGCCAGAATTCTATCAGTATTATTTTTTGCTTGNCCATGTCTTAGAAAAATTACTTGNCCCAACTTGNTCTGAAATTCAAATAAAGATAATAATAACATTGTCTGGNGNTTAATCATGAAAGTCGGAATTATTGGNGGAACTGGTGGAATGGGAAAAGGTTTCGCTCTTAGATGGTCACAAAATCACAATGTCATTATTGGTTCTAGAGATGCTACAAGAGCATCAGAATCAGCTACAGAATATACAAATCTTGCAAAAGAAGCATTTGGAGAAATTAATGGAAACATTTCTGGAAATGANAATGTTTCAGTTGCAAAAGAAAGTGATGTGTTAATTTTATCAATTCCATATGAAAATATTGATTCTACATGTTCAGCAATATTATCTGAAATCAAAGATAGTTGTGTTGTTGTNTCTCCAATTGTTCCAATGACAAAAACAGATGTTGGATTTGAATGTGTTTCAATTANAGATAACAAACCATTTTCATACAAACTAGTTTCAAACCATATGAAAGATAAATCAAAACTAGTTTCTGCATTTCANGTGATTTCTGAAAAGAAANTAGTAAANCCAACATTGGAATTAGATTATGATATTTTTGTATGTGGGGATGATAAGGAATCAGTTGGAACAGTTAATGAGTTGATTAANGAGATTAAAGGTCTAAGATCAATTTACTTGGGACCAATTGAATTATCATATCTAGCAGAAATGTGTACACCATTACTTCTTAATGCAATGATTAGAAACAAGATTAAAAATCCAGGAATTAAAATCGTCTAAGTTTTACTCTATCATGAGTTCTGAATACTATAGGAGAGGCAGAAATTGGTTTTCAGCCATGGGTGTAATGTTTTGTGTGATGGGNATGATTGTNCTAGTAAGACANTTAATTATTTGGGGAACAGAATTTGTTGAAGAATTTTTATTTAATGGNGAAATTACCAATGAGAAAGTTTCANTGGCAATGNTGGGCTTTGGTNTTTTTATGATAGTATTAGGGTTTAGAAAANATGAACCAAAAAGATGAATTTTTGAAATCACAAAAAGTTTTACGATTAGCAACAATTGGTAAAAATAAAACNCCTCATATTGTTCCTGTTTGGTATAGATATGCNAGTAAAAAAATCTACATAGGTACAAACTCNAAGACANAAAAGGCAAAAAATGTAAAAAAAAATAACAAANTCTCTTTTTGTGTAGATGTTGGAATTAANGCTCCAAATATTTATGGTGTAATGGGACAAGGNAAAGCCANTTTAATTTTAGANAAAGTAAAAGTAAAAACAATTGCAAAAAAAATTCTCTTGCAATATTTTAAAACATTAGAAAATAAATCTGCAAAAGAATTACTAAAAGATACTGATTGTATTATAGAAGTTATTCCTGAAAAATANTCTGTATGGAATTATTAAGAAACAAATTCTTCAATTTTGTTCATTGCGGAATCCAACACTTCTAAACTAGGAAGATAAACAAGTCTNAAATGTCCACTNCCATATTTTTCTCCAAANCCTGAACCATGAACAGTAAGAACNCCTTTTGATTCCAATAGTTTTGTTACAAATTCTTTATCTGTTCCAAATCTATTATCTTCAATTTTTGGAAATGCATAAAATGCNCCTTTAGGGGTAGGNCAAGAAAGTCCAGGCATTTCNTTTAATCTCTTTACAACNAAATCACGACGTTTTTTGATTTCAGATACAAAATTACTGATNTAATCTTGAGGTCCACGTAGTGATTCTAATGCTGCATGTTGNACAGGAAGACTAGTTGCAATTCTNACTCTAGCTAATTTTGGTAAGTTCTCTCGTAATGCTTCAAGTTGNGGNGATTGATTAAATGCAATNTANCCAATTCTCCATCCAGACATAAGATGAACTTTGGAGAATCCATTTAGAACAATTACAGGTGAATCTCCTGCAACTTTTCCAATTCCCACAAATTTTTCATCAAATATGATTTGATCATAAATCTCATCACAAATAATNTAGAGATTNTTTTGGTTTGCAACATCTACTAATTCCTTAAGTGATTTTTCATTGAATACAACTCCAGTAGGATTGTTTGGACTGATTAAACAAATTGCAACAGTTTTGGATGTAATTTTGGATTTAATGTCATCAATATCAGGTGTTGAATTATTCAAGTCTACTGCAAATTCTACAGGAATACCACCATGTAATCGCACATAAGACGCATATGGTGGATAATACGGTCCNGGTAGTAATACNTCATCTCCATCTTCAACAATNGATGAGATNACCATGTCAAGTCCTTCAGAAACACCGTTAGTAACTAAGATATTNTCTGCATCAATNGAAAGNCCTTTTGCATTTTCTTTTTTTGCAATCCCCTCTCTTAATTCCAAAAGACCTTCAGATGATGAATAGAAATTTTCTCCACNGTTTATTGCATCAATCATTGCTTGNTTAACATTNGNAGGTGGTTGAAATCCAAATTGTACNGGATCACCAATATTGAGGTAATCAACTTGCATTCCTTTTTGTTGCACCTTTCTTGCAGCAAGAACAATATCTCTAATTGCATATTCTACACCAGNTACTTTTTTTGATATCTTCAAAGTATCTAGACAGATATTTAGGCCTGTTAAATTCTTACTTGTTTGGACTCGTTGCACAGTCTGGATAGTGCGAGCGGCTTCGAACCGCTAGGTCGAGGGATCGAAGCCCTCCGAGCCCTTTTAGATTATCTTATAAGGTAAAAAAATTNCCACGCATATTATGAGAACATCACCATTCAAAATTGGATTANTTTTGGTGATTATAGGAATAATTTGGATTTCAGTTCTTTNTNTAGAAACTGAAAAGNCNCACGATTCAATTTTNTTAAAAAAATCGAGCTTTTTTGAATTAAAATCAGAATTATNAGGTNTNGNTATTGGATATTACAAAGTATTCATTCCTGAATTTGTAGGAGANGAAGTATTTGTACAAATTTTAGATCCAAAAAANAANGTGATTCAAGAAGAAAAAATTCAGACAAAAATGTCAGTTGGGTATTTTGATTTTAGTAAGAATGGAACATATACANTCAAGATAACAAATATCTCAAAAAATCAAATTGATGTACAGATAGAATTTGGNAATACNAATTCTCAAGAGATGATTCCTGCAGGAATATTGATAGTTGTAGGTTCTGTCATTATCATGATAATGTCATATCTAAAAATTAAAAATTACAAAATAGAACAGCCTGATGAAAATATTTCATAAACAGGAATACATTGGATAACATGTCCAGAAATTAAAACNAGNTTGAATNCTAACCATAATGTAAAAAACAAAAAAGCTACAATTGAAAAAGGAAGNANTATTTTGAGTTTAGTGTGTTCTCTNTTTTTTAAAATTAAAAGTCCACCTAAAGATGCAAGAACTAGTCCAANTTCAAGNGGTTGATGGGACCAAGATACNAATCCATCAATACCAAAAAGATCATGAGATAANGAATCTCCAAATCCTGAAATAATTTGGAGTACAGATCCTGCAATGANAAGTTTAATTCCAGTTTTAAGAGAACCGTGAACAGATTTTTGAAGAATTAAAANAATTCCCAAGATTGCACCACATGAAGTCAAAGAGACACCAGNGTACACNATGATATGAGAAGNGCTCCAGAAAAATTCAGGTTCTTTTTGAAGNTGNGATATTGCATCCCAAAATCCTGCAGAAACGACTACNACAGGACCAATAACAGCTAAAATTGATACAAATGAAACAAATGTACTAGATTTTGTTAATGAAGAATTTGATAATNTTTGAATCAGNTTCATTTTATTTATTCATTAAAAATGGNGTATTTGAAATATTGCAAGACTATCAATTTGAAAATTCAATATTGTGAGTAATTTTGCGAATTAACTATATTAGATAAAACAGTGTGNGAATATCATGACACCTGGAATAGGATTAATGAAGAGGCGACTTGAAAAAGANAAAGATGCAGTTGCTCTTGCAATTTCAGGAATTGCTAAAAAGTATGATNTTAAACCAGANGGTATCAAAACTCTTGAAACAAAATATGACATAGACACAGGGGATTGGTATGTTGCACTTGGATGGGAAGAAAAAAGAGCAATAATTCAAATGGATTCTGTTTTGGGTACAATTACTGAGATTAAAGAAATTTAATTATCAAGCAATATTCTGAAAATATATGACTGAAGCAATTATTCTTGGAGGTTCAAGAGGAATAGGAAAAGCAATTGCGGATTCACTCAAATCAATAGAAATTGATGTTTTTGCAGCATCAAAAAAGGATATTGACACATCAAATTTAGATAGTGTGAAAAAATTTTCAGAGATTCATAATCAAACCGATATTCTAGTTTTAAACACTGGAGGACCTGCTCCAAAACTATTCTCAAGTATTACTGAAGAGGATTGGAAATTATATCATAATCAGTTATTTCTAGGATTTTGTACTATTTTACAAAAAATCAAAATTAATGATGATGGATATATCTTTTTGATCAGTTCAAGTGTTATAAAAGAACCAAATGTAAAATTAATAATTTCTTCAGCATATCGTGCTGCATTTAGTGAAGTTTTCAAAGTGTTGAGTAAAGAATTTGCTCAGAAAAATATTAGTTGTGTAAACATTGCTCCAGGACCAATTAATACAGACAGAACTCAAGAATTAATAGAAAATGTAAAAGAGTTTGAAAAATCTCTTCCTATGAAAAGATTAGGAGAACCTGAAGAGATAGGAAATTTTGTTAAATCAATAATTGAAAATAAAATAAAATATCTATCAGGAGTTACGATAAATTTTGATGGTGCAAATTCAAACTATATTTTTTAATTATTTTTTAAATTCAACATTTGGGACATCAGGTTGACCAGCAATAGCAATCAATCCACCATCGCGTAATTGTTGGAGTAATTGCATAACTTCCTTTTCAACTTGTTTTCTTTGTAATCCAGTTTGTTGGGCAAATACTTCTACTAGTTCTGTCACTTTACGTTGGCCATTACATGATTTCCAAAAATCAACTATTGCTTGATTTACCATAAATCCTTGATCATGTTCATTTGCCAAGACCATTGAACCATCTTCTTGTTGTACTAATTTACCAACACCTTGAGGTAATGCAGTTTCATAGTTAATTGGTGCAGGCGTATTCATGGCAGCACCCATTTTTTTGATCTTCATTTTTCCTTCTTCAGTCATTTTATCCATTGACCATGCAGGTTCCCATACAATATCTATCTTGACATTGTTTACGCCTGGAACTTTTTTGGCATATCTAGTTGCATCTTGAACCAAAGTTTCGTGAAGTGGACATCCTTGTGTAGTCATTGTCATTTTAATATTAACATCATTATTTTCTGCAACATCAATTCCATAAATTAATCCCATCTCTACAATGTTCAAAGGAACTTCAGGATCCATGCATTGTTTTAATGATTCTTCAATTGCTTGTGCAGAAACAGTACTCATAATGTTAACCAGAATTTGAAAAACAATAAAAACTTTCTATTAATTAGCTTCAAATAATTTTGAGATTGATTCTTCAAATGGGGCAGTAGCCACGCCTTTTTCAGTAATAATTCCCGAAATCAAATCTGGAGGAGTCATATCAAATGCAGGATTTATGACATCAATATCATCAGGTGCAGTTTTTTTATCACCAATTCCTGTAACTTCTGAACCTTTTCGCATTTCAATTATGACATCTTCAGCTTTTGTTTTCATATCAATTGTAGATAATGGTGCGGCAACATAAAATGGAATTCCATGTTGTTTTGCCATAGTAGCTACTTGATAGGTTCCAATTTTGTTAAAGACATGGCCTGTCTTTACAATTCTATCAGCACCAACAACTACTTTGTTTACAAGACCATTTGCCATAGAATAACCAACAGCAGTATCTGGAATTAAACTAACATCAAATCCATCATGTTTTAGCTCAAATGCAGTAAGTCTTGATCCTTGTTGAATTGGTCTGGTTTCTGTTGCAATTACTTTAACATTTTTGCCACTTTCTTTTGTTGCACGAATAACACCAAGAGCTGTTCCATATGCAACAGTAGCTAACGCACCAGCATTACAATGAGTCATAATAGTATCATTATCATCAAAAAGAACAGAACCATTTTTTCCCATGGTTTTGTTAATTTCGATATCTTCATCTGCCATTTTTTTAGCTGTGGAAATTACTAATTCTTTAATTTGCTCAATTGTTTCACCAGATTTTGCAACATTCATGATTTTCTCCAATCCCCATCCCAAATTTACTGCAGTAGGTCTAGTTTCAAAAAGAATATTTTTTGCATTTTCTAAATCAGAAAGTAATTCATCCTTAGTAGTTGCCTTGCTTTGTAAAACTGCTAACGCTAATCCAAATGCTCCAGATACTCCAATTGCAGGAGCTCCTCTAACCACAAGAGTTCTAATAGCATCAGCAACTTGATTAAAATCATCATATTCCACAAGTACAAAATCATTCGGTAATTTTGTTTGATCAATCATTACAACTTTGTTATTTTTCCATTCTACTGTTCTAAGTGAAGATAAGGTACCTGTTGATTGTTTATCCATAATGCTTCAACATTTCAAACTTAATTAAAACCATACCAAAATTCAAGCAACATACTAGTCTGATTTTAAAATTTAGTAGAATAAATTCTACATTGTAGCTTGTGATGCATCATGGAACATCTGACTTTTTGCACAACCTGCTGCAAGTTCATCACCGGCTCCACGTCTCATTAGTCCTCTGTAAAGACAGTCTTCTAATTTTACATCTTCTCTTTGTTCCCATTCCTCAACAGTAACTGAGAATTTCTTTTGAATTCTATCTCTATACCATTCTGGAATTACATTAAATGCACAGAATGGAACTATTCTAAGGTCTGGGGTAACATAGTGAATATCACATCTTTGGAGTCTTTCCAAATCTTCATTGTATTTATCTTGAAAGTGCATCATACCAAGGAATAATCCTTTGACATGCCATGAACCTACTGAATCAAATGATCTCTTCATGAGAATATTACCAAACATTTTTGCCAAATCCAACCCTGCTGGTTGTTTCTTAGAATCAACAAATCCTTTGAGTTTTCTAACAACTTCTAACATTGTAAAATACTTGTTTTTACCAGAACGAATTTCTTCGGCTTTATCTTCAAATAATTCAAGCATTCCTTGAATATCACAGAACCTTGTTAATGGAACAAATTTCTTTGTGTCTGCATCCTCGAAGATGTAAGTACCTGCACCACACGCAAAGTGAATAGATAATTCATACTTTGGTTTACTGGAAAATGCTTCAATTACATTTGTTAGTGGCATGCAACTAGGAACTGGGAACCAGTCATCAACAGTTACATCACCATTTGTTTGCTCTTCGATTCTTTGAATACAATCAGGAACCGTAATTCTATATTTTTCACGTTCGCCTGTGCCCATTCTTCCAGTTAGTGATACTGGTTGGAAATTTACAGCATGAACTACATCCATATTTTTTTGAGCATATCGAATAATTCCACCTAACTCATGATCATTAATTGATTTAATCACTGTTGGAACAAATACTACAGTGGTACCAGTCTTTCTACAACTATCAAGGGCATATGGAATCTCCCAGTGATTTTTTGGATTAGTTCTTGCAGTAACACCATCAAATGATAAATACAAATTGTTACATCCAGCAAGTCTTACTTCACGTGCAGCTTCTGGATCCATTGCATGTCTAATTCCATTTGTGTTCATCTGAATATGATCAACACCTTCTTCTTTCATAATTTTGATAACATCAGCAATATCTTCTCGTAACATTGGTTCACCACCAGTAATCTGCATAGAATTTCCAGGAATTGGTCTTTGAGATCTTAGTGTTTTCATCATCCCTCGAATTTGAGTATGATCTGGTTCATACATGTAAGCACCCTCTAATCCTTTCTTAACATAAAAGAAACAGTACCAACATGTTAAATCACATCTGTTAGTTACAATCATGTTTGCTAATCCACTATGTGACAAGTGGTTTGAACATAATCCACAGTTATTTGGACAAGAACATTTGTCCATCATCACATTTGGGGAATGAGCACCTTTTCCATCCATCCAATAAGTACTAAATTTCTTGTATAGTTCATAAGAACCAAAATAGAGTTCTTCACATTCACCATGAGTTGGGCAAACTTTTGACATGAAGACTTTGTTATCACGTTCAAAGATTTCTGCATCTAAAATCATGTTACAGTCAGGACAAATACTTTGAGTAAATCTTATTGTAGATTTTTTTCCTAAATTTTTACTTGATTGATTAGATATCTGAATCAGAGCCATGCTTATAGAAAGAACTCTTTTGAATTGGTATATAATGCATTTCATACTTGCCCCCGTGTGGAATTTAGTAGTCATTCATACGAGATTTAAATACTAAAACAGATCGATTAGATCGCATGAGTATATCAGATAAAACAAGAAAATCTCTAGAAAAAATTGGTCTAACAAGTTACGAAATTAAAACATTTTCTGCACTTCTCAAAACAGGAGAATTAACAGCATCAGATCTTAGTCAAAAGTCAGGAGTACCATATTCAAAAATTTATGAAGTTCTAGGAACTTTGGAAGAAAAAAGTTGGATCGGCTCAGATGATTCAAGACCAACAAAATATTTTGCAAAGTCACCGTCAACAGGATTAGATACTACAAAACAAAAAATGGAAAATGATTTTTTACAGAATCAAAATATTATTTTAAATGAACTTGTTCCATTATATGAGAAAAGTGGAATTAGTGAAAAACCAGATATTTGGGTATTGTCAGGTGCAATAAACATTACAGCTAAAATTTTAGAGATGGTTGATACTTGTAGAAATGAAGTAATGATTGCAATACCAGAAGCAGGTGAAGAACTGGTAAGACAAGCATTGCCAAAATTAAGATCACTTCATGATAAGGGTGTAGATATTACAATACTTACTTCAGATAAAATTGATGAAGAGTCTGTCAGAGCAATCAAAAGAGTTGCAACAGTAAAAATCAAGGGAGGTTTGTTTGGAGGGGGAATTATTTCTGATAAAAAATATGTGGTAATTTTATTAGGTCCAGAAACATCAGGGGATGGATCTTCAGATATTGTTGCAATTTGGGCAGATCATGCAGGATTGGCCGGATTTGCACGACAATATTTCGAATATTTATTAAAAGATTCAAAGGAAGTATAGAATATGGATATTTTAGAAGACAAAGAGACATTTTTTGTAGGAACAGCTGAGGCTGAACATGTAGAGATGTATCTAAAAGCAATTTGGCACATCAGGGAAAGAGGAGAAGCTGTTAAAATCAGCTCGATTGCAAAAATGCTCAACGTTAGACAACCAAGTGTTGTTCAAATGCTCAAAAAATTAAATGGTAAGAATTTAGTTTCGTACAATAAGGCAGGTGTAAAACTCACTGAAGAAGGTCAAGAAATTGGTTCCAGTATGATGCGAAATAGTAGATTATTAGAAGTGTTGATGGATAGTGCACTCAAAGTAGAAATTGATGAAGAAATGGTATGTGGAATTGAACATCACATGAACAAACAATTTACAGATGCATTATGTACCATGTTAAAACATCCAAGAAAATGTCCACATGATAATGTAATTCCTATCGGGAATTGCTGTGAATTATCATAATATCCTAAAAGATATATCATCTTAGAAATTACATTTTTCATGGCATGTTTTTGTGGATGTGAAACTTATGAAAAAAGTGATGATGGATTCAAAACGGCATGTGTAAAATGTCAACATGGGCCTCAAAATCATGATGATGAATTCAGAAATGCTGCAAAAAATAACGAGTCACAAAGTCAAAAACGTGATGTAGATTTTGGATAGTTATTCGCCAATAATTTTAACTAAAACTCTTTTTGAACGTCTTCCGTCAAATTCTCCATAGAAAATTGTCTCCCACGGGCCAAAATCCAATTTACCATTAGTAATTGCTACAATTACTTCTCTTCCCATAACTTGTCGTTTAAGATGAGCATCAGCATTATCCTCGCCAGTTTTGTTATGATCATATTGTTCAATTGGCTCATGTGGAGCTAACTCTTCTAACCATTTTTCATAATCATGATGCAGACCGCTTTCATTGTCATTAATGAAGACACTAGCAGTGATATGCATGGCATTCACAAGACAAAGTCCCTCTTTGATTTTGCTTTTTGTAACTAAATTTTCTACATCTGAAGTGATGTTTACAAAAGCTCTGCGTGTTTTGACTTTAAAGGTAAGATATTCAGTTAAGGATTTCATATTTATCAAAAATTCACTATCCTTTAAAATTCTAAGGCAGGCTCAGAACTCAAGATCCTCATCATCAATCAGAGGGATAGGTTCATCACTGCCCGCATGTCATTTTTAAGTAAATTCCTATTGAGTCTTTCAAGAAGCTTGATAAATGGCTAATTCTTGAATTATTCAAAATGGTTACGATTGATACACCAGCTTCAGTGGAAAGTTTTAGAAAATTCATTATTTCTAGTACATGTAGATCATTTGCACCTAGAAGTTATTTGGAAGATTCTGAAGTATTTGCTGAAAGAGAAGAAAGTCTTGGTGCAATTTACGTAGAGGCAGCAGATAAAGTTACTTTGAAAAAACTTAGAGATATGACATTTGTTAATGCACGAGATATCCTTGGAGTTATTTATAATTCAAAAAGTGGCAATACATCTCTTAAATGGCGTCAGTTAAAACGAAATAATGGTAAAGTAACAGGTGAAGCTTCTGCAAATTCTCTTACAAATCTAGCAGAATCAGGAGTATTAACTTTAGATTGGGTTGAGAATTATCTGAAAAAAAAATCTGAAGAAGCAAAAGCTGACAAAACCACAAACTAAACTTTTTTCTTTTTGTATATTAGAACTGAATTATGATAACAAAAATTATTGATGAAAATTCAATTTCTGTAATTCCAGAAGATTCTGATGATCTTTTGAATTTACGTAGAATCATTAAAGAAAATGATAGAGTAATCGGAGATACAACTAGAGTACTAAAACAAGATAAAGATTATTCAAGACCTGATAAAGGAGAAAGAATCAGAATAAGAATTGCTTTAACAGTAGAAAAAATTTCACTTGATGATGTACTTGATAGATTAAGAATTGGCGGAACAATTTCTGAATCTAATAATGAATCAGTACCACATGGATCACATCATTCATTTATTTTAAAAATTAATGACGGAATTACAATCTCAAAGAAAAAATGGTTGCCAATTGAAAAAAATCTTTTAGAGTCAAGTAATAATCAAGTAGGTTTTGTGCTTGTAGCAATCGACACAGGGGATTGTGGGATTGCAAGACTAAGAGGAACACATCTAGAGTTTATGCCAAATATCTATTCAGGTAGTGGAGGAAAAAGATACAAAACAAATTTCAATATTGAGAAATTCTTTGAACAAGTACAACAAGCAGTATTAACCATACTCAAAAAAGGAGATGCGATAATAATTTTTGGTCCAGGTGAAACAAAAAAAAGATTCTCAAATTTCATTCAAAAATCTCAAAAATTTAATGTCAAGGTTGTTGAAGGAATTGATTCAGGAGGAGAAGATGGAATTTACATATTTACAAAATCTCAAACCATGAAAGAAATAATGTCTGACAGTAATTTAGCAAAAGCTTCATCAATTATTGATGAGGTTATGGTTCTTGCAAACAAAAAAAGTGGAAAATTTACTATGGGTTTTGATGAAACATATAATGCAAATCAAATGGGNGCAGTTGAATCACTTGTATTTTCAGATAAAGCAATTCAAGATGATGAACAAAAGATGATAGATTTTCTAAATGATGTTGAAGGTAAAGGAGTNAAAATTTNCAGTGTTGATTCATCCACAGATATCGGTCTAAGGGTGACAGGTTTAGGNGGAATGGTTTCNTTATTACGATATTCAATAGAATCTTAGTTTGTAGATTCTACTAACCATTTAAGATAAGATTTGTTAATTGATGTTACGTCAATTTCTGCAATTTCAGGTACATCNTATGGATGAGTTTCTTTGATTTTTTGTTTTAGTAATTTTTTGTTTTTCAGGGTAGTTTTGAAAATAGCAAGATACTCAGAGGTATTTTCAATTTTATCATTCCAAGAATAAATTGATGAAATTTTTGAAATGTTAACACATGCCACANTTTTATTTTTTACAAACTCTTTTGCAATTTTTGAAATGGATTTTTTATCAGGATATGTTGAAATNATTATCACAGGTTTCATAGTAACCGATAAATGTACGTGACTTAAAAAATTAACAATTAATTTGGAACTAGACTTTNTTACTCAGAANGCAATTATCTATGTCTTAATGGCTTGGGTAGTCATTNTTGTTGTTGCAAAAGCCCTAAAATTAGAAAGATATGGTTTTGAAATTAAAGCATANAGTCTAGTTTACAAAAATAAACAAGTAAACTCNGTTTTAGTTAAACTTCTAAGTAGAACAANAAGAGGNATNAGGGTTTTTGCAGANGTAAGTGTAATTTCAGGTTTTCTTATGATGGGTTTTGCATTTTGGTTTTTGNNNAATAATGTCTCAAACTATTTTGTTGCTCAAGCAGAATTTTCAGAGTTAACAGTTTTGATTCCAGGAGTTACATTAACTTCAGCANCTTCTATTACATACTTTTTNCTATCAATTCCAATAGTNCTTGTAATTCANGAAGGAGCACATGGAATAGTAGCAGCTCTTGAAAAAATTAAAATCAAGACAGGNGGTTTTGCNATATTCNTTGCAATGTTTGCAGGATTTGTAGAACCAGATGANGAGGAATTTGAAAAAGCNAAAAAGATTTCAAAAATGAGAGTGATTGGTGCAGGTGCAACATCAAATGTAATTTTTGCACTTGCTTTAGGTGTCATTCTATTAACAAACCCNNTNTTTGCAATGGTNTTANNNGATACNNCTATGCTNGANTGNATTTTATGANNTNCCAGNNGGAGTTTTGATACTTTCAATAATGGAAAATTCNGGAGCTGANCAANCAGGNTTACNTGCAAATGANATCATCACATCAATTAATGNTATACCGATTAGAAGTCCAGNNGATTTCCCCAGTTTNAATCCTGGAGAAATGGCAAGTGTTAGTGTACTTAGAGATAGTCAACCATTAGATTTNGGTGTAACAATAATGCCTGCACCTGAAGATCCTGAAAGAGGNTTAATTGGAATNATGAGAGATAATTCTNNTNCATACNAGCCNNTAATNCAATTTCATTGAATGGAATGATCCAAATGTTTCAATGTTCTTGTTATGGCTCTGGATGATTTCATTTTTCATNGGAATAATCAACATGCTNCCTCTACCAATTTTAGATGGAGGAAAATTTATTCACATAATTATAGATAAAAGAATTTCAGATAAATCAGTAAATATTGTGATGTGGGGAATATACGCATTCACCTTTGCACTATTTGGTTTGAATATTGCTTTATCATANCTAAAATCTGGTTGGTTTACAATCTAGNNTTTTNCCAAAGAATCATTAGTGAAAAATAATCATTCATTTCATGAAATGTGANANNTGTGAAAATCAAGCAGNCTATACTAGAAAATATTCAGGTCAAAAATTATGTTCACAGTGNTTCTCAAACTCCATAGTTAGAAAAACTGCCAAAACAATTTCAAAATATAATATGATTAAAAATAATGANTTAGTAGCANTTGCAGTTTCNGGTGGGAANGACTCGTTAGCATTATTAAAAATTATTCATGANATGGCATTAACTCATAATTTTAGAATTATTGTGATTACAATTGATGAAGGAATTCCAGGATATAGAAATGAGGCATTAGAAATTGTGGAAAAATTTTGTGGAAAATTNAATGTAGAGCATAAGGTTTACTCTTACAAAGATCTTTTTGAATTAACACTTGATGAGTCATTAGAATTGAGAGAAAATGAAAAGACTTCTTCATGCTCTATTTGTGGAACATTAAGAAGACGTGCAATTGATCATGCTGCAAAAGATGTNGGNGCAGATGTAATTGCAACNGGACATAATCTAGATGATACATTACAAACTTTTGTAATTAANATGATTTCAGGTGATACAAATAAAATTGGATGGATGGATCCTGATACATCTAAAAATACTTTAAGAAAAATAAAACCATTNAGTGAAATTTATGAATCTGAAATTGTATTTTATGCATTTACAAATGATTTACCATTTCAATCAGAACCTTGTCCACACATGAGTGAAGGAATTAGAACNGAAATTCGTGAATTTCTAAATTCATTAGAGNCTCAACATAGTGGAATAAAAAATAATTTGTATCAATCAGTTCTCAAAGTATCACAGATTGTAAAAGATACTAATTACAAACAAAAANTGAGTTGTAAAAAATGTGGTAATCNATGCACTGGAGATGTATGCTCAGTGTGTANNATGATTTTGAAACTAAAANAGAATCAAACCTAATGCAAATATAACATACTTTATTTTAGAAAAAANGGTAGTAGGTAGGTTTGGGGTGCTAGCCGTGCCCTATTCTGAAACCGGCTATATGCAGAGATCAGTAACTGTTGGGTAAATCTCTAGATGGGTAATTCCCGCTTGGTGTGCGGAAATGAAATCACGCCGAGGCGGGTGGTTGCAGGACTAGAATTATCCGAAGGGATGACTTCTAAGACCGAACCATTGAAAGGGATGAGGTCCGGGAGGGAACAATCCTAAGATGGAGCATCCACGCTTCCTCGTCAACGTGGCGGATCTTGTATGCCTTGAAATGGGGTTATTCGCCTAGACTGGAACCAACAGGGCTACTACCATTATTTATTAAAATTAAAAATTNTTTTTGTATTTTTTAAAAAAATAAAATTTTNTANTATNATAGAAAATTTNATTTTAAAATTAATACAGAACGTCAAATTTTNAAAATTCTCCAACAAATGTTTCATTNTGTATNTCTACATNTTCAACTATTGCATTAGCTGGACCACCNTGAACCCATTCAACAATTTTGCTAACATTTTNTGCATCTCCTTCTAAAACAGATTCAACACGACCATCTTTGAGATTTTTAACCCACCCNAAAACATNATTCTTCTTTGCCATAATTTTTAATGCTTGACGAAAAAAAACTCCCTGTACTCTACCAGTAACAAAAATTCTAATTCGTTGACTCGACATTCAAANAATATTCTAAAGAGTTACTAATCAGTTTTAGGTTAAAGAGAAACTACTTTCTTTCTTTAATTCTTGCTCTACCAGTCTTTCTAGCAGCAATACTTCCAACCTTTGCACCAGGAGGTGCATNTCTNGAAACAGTTGAACTTTGTCCAACGTGTTGATGACGACCACCACCGTGTGGGTGTACATATGCAGCTTGAGCAACACCTCTAACAATTGGATATTTCTTTCCNTTTGCTTTGAAGCTTCTCCANTTGTTTCCTGCACTCATGAAATGTCTTTCAGTAGCTCCACCNCCTGCAAGAGTACCAATCATGGCTCTNTTTTTTGGATTTAAGACAGTGAATTTTCCAGAAGGNAGTTTAACAGTTACACCATCATCACCATGAGAGAAAATAGTTGCATCGGTACCTGCTGATTTTACAATAGCACCACCGTCTCCAAAGTGTTTTTCAATATTACATACAATGGTTCCATCAGGAATGTTTTGAACACTAATGACGTTGCCTTTTTCAATTGTTGATTTTAANCCAAATTGTAAAGTTTCTCCAACTTTAGTTCCAAGAACTGCTGGNACAAATGAAACAGATCCATCTTCAAATCTTACTTTAGATAANGGTGCTTCTCTACCGCGTTCATGAACTAAATCGATAATTTCNCCTTGATGTTGTTCAGATAGCGGAAAACGAGGATAATTTGCTTTGGAGCCTACTTTACCAGTAGATGTAGATCTAAACTGATTNCCTCCACGGCCACGTCTNCTTACTAATGGTCTTTTACCCAAGTTGATCGTTTNCTNTGAATAGAGGATTTTAAGCTTGTGATTNCNAAGTGGATAAATTGCTACAAAGGTATAAAACTTAGAAAAAGTGTTTTTCTNTATGAGTCAAAATGCTCTTTCCCTCAAAGTTCTTGAAGCATATACAAGAGATGTTGGAAGAGGAGTAGCAAGAATCGATTATGATTCAATGGATACACTTAGTGCATCTACAGGTGATGTTATAGAAATTAAAGGTAAGAGACGAACAGTAGCAAAATGTCTCCCTCTTTATCCGTCTGATGAAGGTAAAGGGATTATTAGAATAGATGGACTTGGTAGAAATAATTCAGGAATTGCAATTGGAGATACGATTTCTGTTAGAAAAATAAAGGCAGTAGCTGCTGAAAAAGTGGTTGTTGCACCATTAGAAGCAATACCACCAATTGATGAGAGATATCTTGCAGATGCTTTAGAAAGTGTTCCTTTGATTAAAGGNGATAATGTAATGGTTCCATATTTTGGTGGACGTTTAACTTTTCAAGTAATAGGTGTCACACCAGCTGCTGATGCAGTGTTAATTACACAAAAAACTGTTTTNCATATTGCAGAAAAAGGAGAAACNNTACGTGGNGTTCCTCAAGTAACTTATGAAGACATTGGTGGAATACACAATGAAATTAAAAAGGTAAGAGANATGATTGAGCTTCCATTAAGACATCCAGAAATATTTGAAAAATTAGGAATTGAAGCTCCTAAAGGNGTTTTGTTGTATGGACCTCCAGGAACAGGAAAAACNCTACTTGCAAAAGCCGTTGCAAATGAAAGTAATGCACATTTCATCAGTATTTCAGGACCTGAAATAATGAGTAAATTTTATGGTGAAAGTGAGGCAAGNTTAAGAGAAATTTTCAAAGAAGCAAGAGAAAAAGCTCCATCAATTATCTTTGTTGATGAAATTGATTCAATTGCNCCAAAAAGAGAAGAAGTTACAGGAGAAGTTGAACGAAGAGTTGTTTCTCAAATGTTATCATTAATGGATGGTTTAGAGGCAAGAGGTAAAGTAATTGTTATTTCTGCAACAAATAGACCAAATGCAATTGATCCTGCNCTTAGANGACCAGGNAGATTTGATAGNGAAATNGANATTAAAGTTCCAGATAAAANAGGANGAANNGANATNCTTGCAATTCANAGNAGAAACATGCCNTTANCAGANGATGTCAANNTNGATAAANTTNCATCNGTNAGTCANGGATATGTTGGTGCAGACTTGGAATATCTCTGTAAAGANGCNGCAATGAANTGTTTGAGAAGATTATTACCNGTNCTTGATTTGCAAGAAGAAAAATTANCTCCAGAAACTTTGGATAAATTAATTGTNAATCANGANGANTTTNCAAAAGCNNTNATNGAAGTANNNCCNTCNGGAATGNGNGAAGTNTTCATTGAAAATCCAGATNTAAAATGGGATGATGTTGGAGGCTTAAAAGAAGTTAAACAAGAATTACAAGAAGCTGTTGAATGGCCAATGAAATATCCAGGTCTTTATGATAAANTNGGACANANNATGCCANGAGGAATATTACTTCATGGTCCAAGTGGTACAGGAAAAACNCTACTTGCAAAAGCNGTTGCTACAGAAAGTGAAGCTAATTTTGTCTCAGTAAGAGGTCCNGAACTTTTATCAAAATGGGTNGGNGAATCAGAAAGAGGAATTAGAGAAATTTTCAAAAGAGCACGTCAATCTNCACCATGTGTNNTATTCTTTGATGAAATTGATTCAATTGCNCCNNTACGTGGNGCNGGTGGAGAAACNGNNGTNNCTGAAAGAGTTGTAAGTCAATTATTAACAGAGTTAGACGGAATGGAAAATATGCACGGTGTAGTAGTTTTAGCTGCAACAAATAGAGCAGATATGATTGATCCTGCATTATTACGTCCAGGAAGATTTGATAAAATTATTCAAATTCCACTTCCAGATAAAGATAGTAGAATTAGTATTTTGAAAATAAATGCAGAGAAAATACCAACAGTTACTGATGAAAGTGATCCTAATCATGTTGATTTCGAAAAACTTGCCGAACTAACTGATGGACTTAGTGGAGCAGATACAGCATCAATTGCAAATACTGCAGTTTCTTTAGTTATTCACAAATATCTAGACTCACATCCAGATGTAAAAGAAGTTGAAAAACAATCCATAGATGCTAAAGTAGAAATGAAGCATTTTGAGGAAGCAGTAAAGAAAGTTAGAGAGCAAAAAGACCTCAAGATGGGCGAAAAATTAGTTGCTTCCTATTACAGGTAGTTTTAATTAAATAACTAATCTAATTCTCATAAATGTCAGAATATAGAGGATATGAAGGGAATTCATTAGAATTTCTAAAACAAAATCAAATTGTAGTTGGGGATGCAGTGAAGTTATTGGCAGATATCACTTATTCAGGCATAATAATGCCAAGATATGAGCATAGTGACGATGAACATATTGTTTTAAAATTAAAGAGTGGTTACAATATTGGGTTAGAGATTTCGAAAATTGAGAAAGTAGAGAAAGAGCAAGTTGCAAAAAAGATTACAGAAACAAATGAAAAAATTGAGAAAGTAGAAGGATTACCAAAAATTTTGTTATTATCAACAGGTGGAACAATTGCAAGTAAAATTGATTACAGAACAGGTGCAGTAACACCAGTACTAACAGCTGAGGAATTGAATGCGTCAGTTCCAGAATTAGCTAAAATTGCAAATATAGATGCTGAAGTATTATTTTCAGAATATTCTGAAAACATAATGCCAGAGCATTGGTTAAAAATTGCAGAAAAAATTGAAAAATTTTCAAAATCAGATTATTCTGGAATAATTATTGCACATGGAACAGATACCATGCACTACACATCATCCTTTCTTTCATTTGCACTTTCAGGATTTCCAATTCCAATTGTATTAGTCGGTTCACAAAGATCATCAGATCGTGCATCATCAGATGCAGCATTAAATTTGATAGGTGCAACAAAATTCATCACAGAAAATAATACCAATGGAGTCTACATTGTAATGCATCAAGATGAAAATGATAATACTATTGCATGTCATTTAGGAACTCGAGTACGAAAAAATCATACAAGTAAAAGAGGAGCGTTTCAAACAATTGGAGATATTCCAGCTTTTATAATTACAGAGAAACAAACCCAAAAAAATATTTCTAAAAATTATTTTGAGAGAGATGAATTTCAACCAAAAATTAATCTGGATACGAAAGTTGCATTAGTAAAATATCATCCAGGATTTGATCCAAACTTGTTAAACCAAATAATTGAGATGGGGTATAAAGGAATAATTTTTGAAGGAACCGGATTAGGACATGTTGGGAAAGTCATGTATGAGAATGTCAAAAAAGCAAATGAAAAAGGGATATTTTTAGGCATGACATCTCAATGTATTGACGGTAGAGTCAGAATGACTGTTTACGAAAGTGGTAGAGATTTACTAGATTTAGGCATAATTCCTTTAGAAAATATGATTCCAGAAGTAGCACTTGTTAAAGCAATGTGGGCCATAGGAAATTCTCAAAATGTTGAAGAAATTAAGGAGATTATGCTGCAAAATATTGCATCAGAATTAACAAATTAAAGATGAATAGTATGTCAGAATTTTCAATAAATAATGTAGGAGTAAAAGTTGGATTAGAAATTCATCAACAATTAGCAACTAATAAAAAATTATTTTGCAATTGTGTTCCAACAGATACTGAAGAATATTCTATAAAATTCCAAAGAAAATTACGAGCTGCAAAAAGTGAATTAGGAGAATATGATCCAGCAGCATTATTTGAAAAATCAAAATCTAAATCAATATCATATTATGCAAACCCAGAAAGTAGTTGTTTAGTAGAACAAGATGAAGAACCTCCTCATGAATTAGATGATGATGCTAAAAGAATTTCATTAATTATTGCTTCAGCATTAAAATCAGAGATTTTTAGTGAAATATACCCAATGAGAAAAACTGTGGTTGATGGTTCCAATACAACCGGATTTCAGCGTACAATGTTAATTTCACAAGGGGGCAGTTATGAAGTTGAAGGAACTACAATAGGAATTCAATCTATTTGTCTTGAAGAGGATGCAGCAAAAAATTTAGGAGATGAAGGAATTGTCAGAAAATTTGGATTAGAGCGTTTGGGGATTCCATTAGTTGAAATTGCTACAGACCCTTTTGAAGTAGAACCACAACACATCAAAAAAATAGCCTTAGCATTAGGACGAATTTTACGAAGTACAAAAAAAGTGAAGAGAGGTTTAGGATCAATTAGACAGGATGTTAATGTTTCAATTAAAGATGGAGGAGTAGTAATTGAAGTAAAAGGGGTTCAACAATTAGATCAACTTGAGAAAGTTGTAGAATATGAGGCTAAAAGACAACAAGGATTACTGGAAATTTCAAAAGAATTACAAAAAAGAGATTGGGTTCACGATAAAGAAAATGATCGAAAAGACATCACAGAGTTATTTTCTAAATGTAAATCAAAAATTATTCAAAATGCAATCAAAAAAGAACATAAAATTTTTGGAATTTCATTCAAAAAAATGGCCGGAATGTTTGGTTTTTCACCATATGAAGGGATACGNTTAGGNAAAGAAATTGCAGANTTGGTACGATTTTTTGGAATTGGAGGAGTNTTTCATTCAGATGAGCTTCCTAATTATGGTGTNGAAAAAATNGATATTGAAAATNTNAAAGAANTTATAAAAATAAATGAAGAAGATGCATTTTTGATATTNGCCGCAACNGATGAAAAAATACACGTAGTCATTAATCAGATTATTTCAAGAATAGAATTNATAAAAAATAATGGAATTCCAATTGANACAAGATTAGCTACTGTAAATGGGGAAACAAAATTTCTACGTCCAAGGCCAGGTGCAGCAAGAATGTATCCTGAAACAGATATNCCTCCAATCATTATATCAAAAAAAGAATTAGAAANAGCCAAAGAAAATATNCCAAAATCATGGGATGANTCTATTTTGGAATTACAAACNAAATATAAAATAAATCCACAGCTTGCTGAACANATTTTTGATTCAAAGTATATTGAATTATTTGAAAATATTTTTCAAAAAAGAACTTCTAAAAATGGAAAAGCTGATGCAACTTTCATTTCATCAATATTATGTTCTACCATTCCAAGTCTTGAAAGAAAAGGACTAAATTCTAAATTATTAAAAAACGAAGAAATTGAAAAAACATTTGAGATGTTAGATTCAGGCGACATTACCAAGGAATCAATTGATATAATTTTTGAAAATATAATGGCTGGAAAATCAAAAACAACACTAGAAGCTATGAAGAATACTTCAATTGAGGCNGTGAAGGAATCAGATTTAGAAGAAATAATTAAAAAAATAGTTGAAAAGAATCAAGAAATAATTAAAAATCAAAAAGAAAGAGCTATTGGGCCATTAATGGGANTAGCAATGAAGGAATTAAGAGGTAAAGCATCAGGGGAAATGATAAANAATCTTCTTTTAAAAAATATCAAAAANATGTTGAAAGATATCTGATTATAATTATGCGGGAAGTGGGATTTGAACCCACGAACTNCTAAAAGATAAGGATCTGAACCTTACGCCGTTGACCAGGCTGGGCGACTCCCGCATCGAAAATTTTTGAGATCTAGAATAAGTTTCTTTATTATACTATGAAATTATCATACCAAATTAACCCAGTGATAAAATGGAATTTAAAGAAGTTTATTGTCTGAATTGCAAAAAAANTCTTGGACGTTACAATTCTAAATTTTATTCTGAAGAGAAAATTAAATTATTACTAAAAACAGATCATNTTACACATGTAAGAAGTGGTCATCAAGTTTACATTAAAANATTAAAAANAGATTAAANTGAATTAATATTTTCAATTGCTTCAGAAAGATTNGAGATTCTANATATTTGATCTTCCAAAATATGTTGATTCCAAGGTTGTGAATACANAATAATTTTTTTCTTTTGTTGAATTATTTTTAATGCATTCAANGGTGAATCGTCTATAAATACATCATAATCTAAATCAGCTTTCATAGGTCCATCAATTACAGACACATAATTATCATATGAAATATTATAATGACTAAGCCAATTTTTTACAAAAGAATCAGTAGAACGTTCTCTTGCAGTAACAATATCTACTTGGCCTATTTCAGAAAGATTTTTTGTNACGGATGATAAATTATTTTCAGTNGGNGGTATTGACANCCAATTTTTCCAACAAGAACTNAATTCAGCATAAAAATCATATCGATCAATTTTAAATTTCTTCCAAAAATCCCAATCAGATATTTCATGTTTTAAAATTTCTTGTCGGATTGAATTATTATAATTTANCCAAGATTGGATAACATCGGCAAGAACTCCATCAACATCTAACGCAATTTTCATGTTTAATCAATTAATCACTATTTTTTNGAAATTCNTCAAGAAGATTTTTTTGATGTTTGTTGAGTTTTTTTGGAANATTTACAACAATTCTCACGTATTGATCTCCTGTGCCTCTTGAATTGATATGTGAAACGCCTTTTCCTTTTAATTTGATTATNGTATTTGGTTGGCTACCAGAATCAACTTTGATTTTNTCTGAACCCTCTAAAGTTGGAACAACAATGTCACATCCTAATGCAGCATCCACCATAGAAACATCTTGATCGTAAAAAATATCTTTTCCATCTCTATTGAATTTTGAATGAGGTTGTACTCTTACTCTAACAATCAAATCACCATTANCACCTTCAGGAATCTCATTTCCCTCTTCTGGAACAGTATAATCGCCAGAATCAATTCCAGGAGGGATCTCAAAAGTAACTTTTTTTGAACCTTTTTTCTTTCCTTGACCATTACATGCNGGACATGGGGTTTCAATCATAGAACCTTGACCTCTACAAGCAGGGCATGGTGCAGCAGTTACAAATGATGCAAATCCCATATTTCGAGTTTGTCGTACTTGGCCTTGTCCATTACAAGTAGAACATGTTTTTTTGCTAGTACCAGGTTTACAACAAGAACCATTACAAATATCACATTGAATTTGTTTTTGTAAATTGATTTCCATTTTTTTCCCATGAAGAACATCTTCTAAAGTCACTGAAGTTTCATACAGTATATCAGATCCTCTTTGTTGATTAAATCCGCCGCCACTGCGTCCAAAAATAGATTCAAAAATAGAATCAAAACCNCCGCCACTGCGTCCAAAAATATCACTAAAATCTCCTCGNGCACCTTGAAAAATATCTTCACTAGAATATCTGCCATCTACACCAGCATGNCCATGTTGATCATAAAGTTGTCTTTTTTCAGTGTNTGAAAGAACTGCATATGCTTCAGAAATTTCTTTAAAATGTTCTGGAGCTTCTTCAGANTTATTACGATCTGGATGAAATTTCAATGCTAATTTTCTATATTGTTTTTTTAGTTCNTCAACTGAAGATGATTTTGAAACTCCTAAAACTTCATAATAATCTCGTTTTGCAGACATGAATCAATNCATCTTCATTATTACTGTATAAATGATCAAATTNGAAGAATCAGTTAGTCTTTGTTTCATCATTTGATGATGATTCTGTTGATTGTCCTTCAGCTCCAGCATCCTGTTGTCCTTCAGCTCCAGCATCCTGTTGTCCTTCAGCTCCAGCATCCTGTTGTCCTTCAGCTCCAGCA
>PBZV01000017.1 GCA_002730325.1 Nitrososphaerota archaeon | reverse complement strand
AATTGATTCTTCATCTGAATCAAATTATTTTATCTATGTAATAATTGGTGGAATCATAGTATCTGCTATTGTGGCTACTACAATTATTCGTAGAAAACCAAGAACTACAAAACTAACACAAAAGCAACAAATTACTCAAGTTGAACCAATTGATATTGAAACAATTTTTAAACTAAAACCAGATATCCGTGAAGATGATAAAGAGATAGTGAAGTTTATTTCAAAAAATGGAGGAGAGGCACTAGAAAGTGAATTGCGTAAAAAATTCCTACAACCAAGAACTACAATGTGGCGTGCAGTAAAAAGATTAGAACGCAATGGAATAATTGAAATTGAAAAGAAAGATTTGCAAAATTTAGTTAAACTTCAAAAAAATATGGAGGAAGAAGAATGAAAATTCTAGCATTATTTACAATTTTTGTATTAATTTTTGGAACAACAACTTTTGTTAATGATGCATATGCTCAAAATGATCTTAGTATTTTATTTCATATTGCTACACAAGCAGATAAACAAATTCAAAATCAGTTATACCAAGTATATGGTAATGAAGTACCTGAAAAAATTCAATCTCTGTATACTAAAGGACATACAGCAGTAAATTCATTAGAAAAATCTTTACCAAATGATGTAAAACAAACAAAAAAAGATTTTCTTACAGCAATGAAATTATTTAAACAAATTTCTAAAATGACTTCTGAACCTATCGTGAAGGTACAAATCACTATATCTTACATAGATCAGTCCAGTCAACTTGATAGATTAGAAAAATATGTTTTAATGTTAAAGACCATATCTACAAGACTTGATGCTAACATAAATTTTGAAAACGTTGATAATATACTCATTAAAACACGTAATCAAATTAATGAAGGAACTGAAAATCCATCTGAAAATATTAATCAATTAAAATCCTTGATTAAATCCATTCAAAAAGATATTCGTGAATCTACTTCACATAGTGCATTTGATAGAATAAAACAATTTGTAGATAGGCAACTTGATAGAATTGACAAAAAATTAGATAAAGCAGAAGAAATTGGTGCTGATCAGAATCTAATCAATGAAGCTCATGAATTAATTGATGAAATTAAAATTCTAATTGATAAAAATCAGATTAATGATGCAAAGATGGTTTTTCATG
Source organism: Nitrososphaerota archaeon (assembly GCA_002730325.1). Lineage (GTDB taxonomy): Archaea > Thermoproteota > Nitrososphaeria > Nitrososphaerales > Nitrosopumilaceae > Nitrosopumilus. Next base: position 53,644 of record PBZV01000017.1, on the reverse strand, counting down.
AATTAAACAAATTACTGAAGAACATCCAATACTCGATTGGCTAAATAACATAAGCTTCATATACATTTTCAAAAGAATTTGAATATGGCTTCAAAAGCAATTACAGTTGGAGTAGGAATTCCAATGATTATAGTTGGTGCTTTGATGGCTTGGTTATGGGCTCCAATTGAAGGAGATTTACAAAATCAAATAGAATTAGTTGGAAGTACAATTGGAATTTTGGGCGTAGTGTTCTTTATTTCTGGATTATTTTATTCAAAAGAACCCGTAATGCATTAGAAACTCATTAAATAAATAATGAAAAAATTTAGTATTTTTACTTGAAAGTAAGATTATTTGAAATATTTACATCCGTTGAAGGGGAAGGAATTCTTTATGGAACAAAAACCCTTTTTGTAAGACTTGCAGGTTGTCCTTTTACTTGTTTTTATTGTGATACAAAAGAATCTCTTCCACTTGATTCTGGAAAAGAATATTCAATTGATGAAGCATGTCAATTAATTGACTCTAATTTAAAAAAACAAACTTACAAAGTGAATTTCACAGGTGGTGATCCACTAATTCAACATCAAGCAGTAGCTCAACTTGCCAAACATATTCAAGAGAAAAAAATTCTAACATATCTTGAATCATCATGTTTTGATATTGATAGATTCAATCATGTTTTACCATTTATTGATATTGTCAAAATTGAATTTAAAACGAAAGATTCAGATTTTGTAGATTCTAAACATTATGAAAAATTAATTGGGCATACTATGAACTGTTTAGAATCATCTGTAAAAACAAAGAAAACAACTTACATCAAAATTGTGGTTAGTTCTAAAACAAAAATAAATGAATTTGAAGAATTAACAAATCAAATTTTCAAAACTATTTCTAAGGAAAATATAGATGGTTTTATTATTCAACCCACCTATGGTGTTGCAGAACCGTCATTGGAACTTTTACTAGATTTGTATGATATTGTGTATCCCCATTACATTGATGTCAAAGTAGTTCCTCAACTACACAAATTCATTGGTGCTCCATAAATTATCCGCCTAAAAATCTAATTAGGTTCAAATACTAGAAAAATTCTGTGAAATTATAAAATGGATGAAGATCGTGTTAAAAAACTCATTAGAGAATTAATAATTGAAGTTGGTGAAGATCCTACTCGTGAGGGGTTACGTGAGACTCCTGAAAGAATTGCAAACATGTACAAAGAGATCTTCAACGGGTATGATTCAGATTCAGAATTAACTGTACAGTTCTCAGAAGATTCTGGTGCAGTAATTGTACGTGATATTCAATTCTATTCAATGTGTGAACATCATATGTTGCCATTTTTTGGAAAAATTAACATTGCTTACTCCCCAAATGGTAGAGTTTTTGGAATATCAAAACTAGTAAGATTAGTTGAAAAATATTCAAAAAGATTACAAATTCAAGAACGATTAACAAAAAATATTGCAGATGAATTATTCTCTCAAGGAGTAAAAGGTGTTGTAGTATTGGCTGATGCTGAACATCTATGTATGAAAATGCGTGGTGTTAGAAATGATGCCACTCTATCTTCGTCGGCATTTAGGGGAATTTATGAAAATAAAGATGAAAAAGAAGGCATTATGACACTCATTAGAAAACATGCCTCAGATTCTTACGTATAACACATACTGAAAAATTAAATAATCAATTTTTTTGATAACTTACATGGGAGTACATCCAAATATTCACATTCCAAAAGAATCCTGGCCTCATTGGACATGGTATGCAATTGAATGCATAATTGTTATTGCAGTCTCATTGTTAATTTCCAGAGAAATTACTAATTCTTTTGAAGGATTAACTCCTGAAATACAAAATTATCTGTTTATTGGTAATATGGGATGGGTCTTCATTGTTTGGTATATTGGATTAAGACGTTTAATTTTAACAAAATTTCTTCGAAACGGTTACTANAATCATTTAAGATATTTTGTTTTATCTTTAATTCCAGCTTTTGTAAATGCAATTTTTCTATTATTACAAGATTCACATTCACCACAATGATATTTTTTATTTGANTAACAACTCCAGGTCTTAAAAATAGAATCTCCTAAAACTTTAATTCCAGATTTTAGCAAATCACTTTTTGATAATTTTTCTCTATAGGGTGACCAAATTTTAATACTATTTCGTAATTTTGAATTAATTCCATCTATTTCTCCTTGGTTAAATGCAGATTCTAATTTTTTTGCAAATATTGGTCTACAATCAGGATAATGAGTATCACCTGTATGAGCACCATATACAACAAGTGATGCATTTAGTGTAAAAGCCCATGCTGAAGCTACTGATAGAAATACTGCATTTCTAATTGGAACTACAATTGAATATTCAAATTTACTAGGAATTTTTCTTTTTTTGCTTGTCAAAACATTAGAATCACCATACAAATCTTTCATAAAACCAATATCGATAATTTTATGTTGTTTTAATCCTAATTTTTTTGCAAAAGATTTTGCAGCAGCAATTTCCATATCTGCTTTTTGTCCATATGAAAATGTAATTCCATACAAATCATATTTTGATTTCAAAAATGAAACNGCACAAACAGAATCTACACCTCCACTAAAAACAATAACTGCTTTTTTCATAACTTTCATCTAGAATTATTTTCTCTTATTTTTTGCCCCATTGCTAGGTTTACAGATTATTGTTTTACATTTTGTATTNGCTGANGTAAATCCTTTAGTCATTGCCAAACTAATTTTTTTCATATCAGAAGACTTTTTTGCAAATGCAATTACTGAAGGCCCTGCTCCACTTATTGTAACACCCAATGCTCCTGCTTTAATTGCATTTTCTTTTACCTTAGAAAATCCTGGAATCATATGTTGCCGTGCAGGTTCTACAATCACNTCTTTAATTGAATTTCCAATTAAATCTGAATCTTTTTTCATAAATCCNGCAACAATTGCTGCNGCATTTGATAAATTCAAAATACTATCACTCANATTCACTTTTTTTGGAATNACGCCTCTTGAAACNTTGGTTTTCTTTTTTGGAACAATTATTTCTGGAACTGCTATACACACTCTAAGATTTGTTGGTGGTTCTATTCTAATTACCTTGAGAGGTCCAGTTTTTACAATTACAAAACCTCCTAAAACTGAAGCTGCAACATTATCATAATGAATTGAACCTGCACTAGCTTTTTCACCACTACCCGCAAATTCAACTAAAGAATCATCATCAAGTTTTAATCCAAATAATTTATCAAATGCTACTGCAGCCGCAGCAGCTGAAGCTGCACTACTTCCCATTCCAAATCCTGCAGGAACACCTTTTTCAATTTTTACTTCAATACCTTGATTTATTTTAAATTTTTTCTTCATATTTTTCACCACTAATCCTGCTGTATTATTCTCAGGATTTGTAGGAACATTTCCATCTGTAATTATTGTAATTCCACTTTTTGTTTTTGTTAAAGTAACTTTGTCATAAAATGCGTTAACTGCTAATCCAAACACATCAAATCCTGGACCTAAATTTGCAGTAGATGAAGGTGCTTTAACAGTAATACTAGATACCATTAATCTTCTACCTCCTCCCCTAAGTTAAGAATTCTACTTAATGCACCTTCTAGATTTACATAACCATCACCTGTAACATTTGAAACTGGAATCAGTCCTTGGGCAAATCCACTAAGATTCAGTCCACGTAAAATATTTGTAGTCAATGTATAGGTGTCCCCATCTGTCTCTTTTGCTATTGCATTTTCTAACGTATTCAAACTAGTTGTCCATTGTAGTATTTCTTTTAATTTTTCTCCAATAATGTCTGTTTTAGTTAATACGTTAATTGTCGGTAAATTCAAACGTAACCTAATTGATGTAGCTAAAAGTGCAATTGAAACAAAATTCACGGGTGACGTAATTAATGATCCATCAAATAGAAATACACTTGTTTTATCTTCAGATGTAATATTTTCTATTATGAAACGTCCGCTTGAACGATATGCAAATAATTCAATTTGGCCAGGGGTATCTACAATTAGATAGTCAGGATTAACATTGTTTACCTCATTTTGAATATCATCTATCTTTGATGCAATCAAATCATTTGCCATGACTAATGCTCCATTAGGCCCTAACTCGTATTGTTGCATAATTGATACATAATCTACATGATCTCTGACATCAATATCACAAGTATATGGCATTTTTTCTACACCCGGATCTAAATTCAAAACAGCTGCAAATGCCCCATTTTTTGTATAATATTCATGTAATTTTGATGAAAGAAGTGATTTTCCCGAGCCTGCAGTTCCAGAAACAAAAATTGTTTTCAACTCTCTGATTGTCTATCTGCTAGTATTTCAAACTATTTTAAAATCAACGATTAAAACAATTTTTCATAGCTAATTCTATGACTGTTCAATTAATGATTAGATGTCAACTTAACTTTCATATTTGAATCTAAAAAAAAGATTCTAGATGAACTGGAGACTTGTAGCTATACCTGTTACCATAATTCCTATCTTAATCATTGCCACCCAATTTGACGTCAAATTAGATGATGTATTGGCAATTGGACTTTTTCCATTTGTTGGAGCAATTGTTGCTATGATGATTAAATTAGGTCTTCAAGGAGTCAAATTTGCATATATTACAAGAAAATATCTAGGTAATTTTGATTCTTTTGGAAAATTAATTGGTGTAAGAATTGGTAGCGAATTCATCAAATTCACAACTCCTATGTTTGTTGGAGCAGAATTCATTGTAATCTATTATTTGAAGAAAAAAGGAGTAGAACTTTCCAAGTCTACATGGATTGCAATTATGGATATTGTTACTGAAGTGCTTGCAGCAGGCTTGTTATCTATAATGGCAGGAATTATTGCAGTATTGAATGGAGCATATATTGTTGGAGCAATTATTTTAGGTACCAGTATTTTTGTAACATCTTTGTGGATGGTGATGTTTTTACTATCTTCCAAACATACATTCCAAGTTCCACAAGTACTGACAACTCTTGTTAAAAAAATAGGTAAAGAAAAAGGCACTAAATACATTGATCAAACAAATTCTTGGATGGAAGAAACATGCACTATGATTAGAAAGAATATACACACTCCTGAATCTAAAAAAATCTTTTTTGTATCATTTCTAATCTCACTTGTATCTTGGGCATTTTATGGAATTTCATTTATGATTATTGCAATGGGAACTGGATACGTAATCAATGCATTTGATTCTATTATGGCAGTAATGGGTGCAAATGCAATTGGTAATTTACCNATAACTATTGGAGGTTCTGGTTTAGCAGAATTTGGAATTATTGCCTATCTTAANAANCTNAATCCTTTTGANTTTGAAGTTTCAAAAGATATTGTTGCTTGGGATGCTGTAATNGGATGGAGAATTGCAACATATTATGTTCCAATNTTANTTACGTGGTTACTTTTAGTGAAATTAGCCTTGAGTAGAATATCTAAACCAAAAGCCTCATAGAAACNACTTTATCTTTAAACAATTTTTTTNATTTATGAATTTTAAAAATAAGATTGTTTTAATCACTGGTGCATCTTCAGGAATTGGAAAACAAACTGCATTAGAATTTGCCAAAAAAGGTGCTAATCTTATTTTAGTTGCAAGNAGAAAAGATAAACTTGAATTAGTTGCAAAAGAATTNGAAAAATTTCATACAACAATACTTGTATGTCAATGTGANGTTTCAAANAAANATCAGGTTAAAGAGATGTCAAAAATTGTCTTAGAAAAATTTGATACTNTAGATATTTTAGTAAATAATGCNGGTTTTGCAATTTTTGGTGCNGTNTCTGATCTTTCTATAGATGATATTGAATCACAAATGGAAACTAATTATTTTGGAATGATTTACTGTATCAAAAATTTTCTTCCACAAATGTTAAAGAAAAAATCGGGCCATATTGTTAATGTTGCATCTGTTGCAGCAAGNTTTGGCCTACCTGGAATTGCATCATATTGTGCATCTAAATTNGCTATGTTAGGATTTTCAGAGGGNCTAAAACATGAACTAAANGATACTGGAATTGGAATTACAGTTGTTAGCCCAATTATGGTTAGAACTAATTTTTTTGATCATCCNTCTTTTGAAAANATACCAAAATATTCTCNNATNTCTCTCAGTTCTAAATCTGTAGCAAATGCAATTTTAAAAGCTTCAANTTCTCCAAGATTGGAAATTATTGTTCCTTCTGTAGNACGTGGTGCANTATGGANAAAAAACACATTTCCATATTTTATTAATCCANTANTGGGAATTTTTTTNAAAAANATGCCTAATTCTAAAAAATAACACTAACTTTATTCTTCATTTTNAGAGTCTTCTTCAGANNCTACATCCATTAGTTCTAAAGATTTTAACTCAAATTGATAAATTGCACTCATCTCAATTTCTTTTTCTTTTTCTAAAAATTCTGTTACTTTTTTACTTAATGGAGNTTTATGTTGATCAAAAACGAATTCATATACTTCTCCTTTTAACAAATCATCCATTTTNATTTCTTTTTNNACATCCATTGTTACAATGTGTCTNCCNTCTTCTAATACCTCATACAACTGAACATCTATTTTGTTATCTTCATAATAAAATTCAAGAATATATCCTGTTTTTTTCATTTCTACAGGTTTCTTAAATTTTGCATTTTGAATTTCATCAGNAACCCATTCAGGAATTTCTTCTTGTTTTTTTACCATACTAAACAACNCTAGTTTTCTGCTTTTTCTTTTTTACTCTTTGACCACCACTCAAGATAGTCATCATGTTTATCATCACGTGTTCTTTCTTTTTGATTTAGTTTGAATCTGATGTCTGAAACTTCTTCTCTAGTAGCATATAGTCCNCATCGTTTACAAACAAAATGTCTTCTATTTTTTTCATCCATTTTCATTGGAATATCAATTTCATCAAATAATTTGAATAATTCTTCTCTGCCTCTTTCTTCTTCAGGTACTTCTTCNTCATACTTTGTTTGAATTTTCTTTTTNTCTCTTGCNGTACATTCAGGACAATTAGGCACTGATGATTTGGCTAAATTTTTTCCATAAAAGCGTTCCCACATTCTTAATTGATCGATATTAATCTGACACGCGGATTTTTTCATCATCCCTTTCGGTCCGTTCGCCCATCGAAATCCCGCGTGCCAGATNAGCAAAATTATTAAAATAATGTTTTATCTCTTTTCTTCTAAGATTTCAGCAGCAATCTTTGCTGAATTTTCTGCNCCATTAGGAACAAAATTCTTTGAAAANTCNTTCAAATTNTCTTCAAAATNATCATAATTTTCTTTAATTNTTGAAATTGCTTGTGTAACTTGTTTTGTTTTTANNGCTAAAACTCCAAGATTTTTCTCTTCAGCCCATTTGATATTATTTGTATGTTCATCATAAATTGGAATTCCAATNATCGGCTTTGATTTTNCTCCCATTATTTCTCCCATTACCGTATGAGAACCATTTACTACTGTATATTTACATAAATCCAAAATTGTATCTTTTTCTTGTTCTGACAGAAAACCAATATCAATTTGTATCCAATCAATTTTCTTTTCTAGTGCATCTGAAATTGAATATTTTTCACCATCTCTTCCAGTAACAGAATCAATACTTGATTCATTTCTTGCATGAGAAATAATTCTTTTTTCTTCCTTCATTTCATTTTGATGAAATACTTCTTCATATCTTTGACCTGTTCCATCATTTGTAGATTCATTGCCAGTTCTCATCCAATAACCAAATTCATTATTTTTAACTAGCTTTTCTAGATCTGTTACATTTTCATTTTTAATTTTTTTGCTATTTGTAAAATGTCCAACATAAACTACTTTTTCTTCAGATTCTTTTATGAAATTTAGATTATATTCACACATAGTATATGGAGGGGGAGAATCTGCAACAAGAATTTTTGATGCTTTATTGATTTGTTTTGCTATGAAAATTAGTGAAGGATACAGATATGATCTTGAATTATATAATTTTGGTCTGAATTGGTTTGTTACAAATAAACTTGGAATATTTCTGTTATTTGCTAAAATATTTGAACCCATGTCCCCATCGTTAATCACTAAATCAAATTTTTCTTTGTTGTATAATTTTCTCTCTTCTCTTAAATAATTTACAATTTGTCTTATCAATGAAGGGTTGTTTGCAATTGGTAATAGAATATTCATTAATGATTTTGAAACACTAGGACCAAACTTTCCATCAATTGGAGTCGGCATTAAAATTTCATGGATTTTTTCTTTTTTATCTGGAAATTTCTTCAATAATTTTTCATAGACATGATCTTTACTTGAATAATGAACGTCAAATTCATCTTTGATATGATCTGATAACGCATCGTTTAGCCTCATCATTCGAGAATAATGACCACTTCCCCATGGATAGATAAATTCGCCTATTTTGAGCACAATATGAAACTGTTAACGCCTGTTTAAATTCTCAGTGATTCTCTTCTAAAGAATCTAAAATATCATGCACATTATTTGGTCCAAGTTTAATTGAAATCACTTTTTTTGTTTTTATACTTATTTCCACTTCTTTTTTCAAAAATGTAGCAATCTCATCAAATCTAGATGTGACTATTTTTTCCAATTTCTTTACTCTATTTTCCAATCCTATTTCTTTAGCTTCGTGAAACAAATTAGTGTCAACACCTGCAAGTGGAATGATCGGAATTTTATTTTTCTCAAATACTTTCTTTATCGAATTATCAATAAATTTTGAAGAAAATACTAGTGGTGATAAAGACAATGAAATTCTACTATCTGACTCTTTTAACATAATTTCTATTATTGAGTTTACATAAATCAAATAATTTTTAATTCCACTAGGATTTATTTTCAACCAAAAGAATTCCAACTCAATTTCATTTTGAATTAATCTTGGAATGATTTGATGAATAATTTTTACCAGATTCATCAATTCAGATTTTTGTCTATAACAAACAATAATTTTTGTGTCATAACCTTGTTTGATTGTTTCAAAACAAGAAACTGCAGATAATTCATCATATACTGCACAAATTGTTTTTTCATTTTGTGATTGATATGGAACCCCACCATTTCCTTTATCTGAAAATATGGAGATGTATGCATAATTTTTTGTTAAAAAAGTATACAACAGTTTATCATAATTTTCATCTGTTCCCGGACGAGCTCCTAAATTTGATTTTTTTTCTATAATACTTGATGTTGCAGCAATTTCTACATCTTTAACAAGAAATCCTTTTGATGTTCCTTCTACTTTAACAAGAAATTTTTCACCTTTCAAAAGTAAATTCCCACTAATTGATGTTATTTCCGAAACAATTCCTTGAAAGTCATTTTTTATCTGTCTTGCAATCATAATTTTTTCAATTCCAAAAAGTAAGTTAATAGCAGATGATGCAAATACTGGATCATTTGCATCTACCAAAACAACATCCCCATCACGTTTAACCGATTTGAATTGTTGATTTTTTATTTTGAGAATTTTTTTAATATTTAAAACAAGTTGAGACATTTTATTTTTTGAAAATATTGTTGGGAAAACTACAACATATGAGATTTCATTCATATTTTCTGTTTTGAATTCTACTTGTTTATAATTTAGGTTAAAACTTCGGGTAATCAATATAAAACAAATACTTCAAAATACAATGTGGTTAGATTCACGCAAGAACAAGTAGATGAACTTAATTTAAAAATAAAAACTACTGATGAAGCACTTCAATGGGTGTCTGATAACCTTCATCCTAAAGTTGCTAAGGCATCAAGTTTTGGTGCAGAGGATGCTGTTGTTATGGATATAATGTTAAAAATAAACCCAAAATTTAGATTTTTTACATTAGATACTGGAAGATTGCCTCAGGAAACTTATGATATAATGGATGTTTTAAGAAAGAAATACAATATTTCAATTGAAGTATTATTTCCAGATACAGAAGAAGTAGAAAAGATGGTTTTTGAAAAAGGAATGAATCTATTTTATGATAGCATAGAAAATAGAAAATTATGTTGTGAAATCCGTAAAGTACACCCAATGAATAAAATGTTGAGTACTTTGGACGGTTGGATTACTGGATTAAGACGTGATCAGACAAAAATTCGTGAAGATGTAGAAATTTTTCAATTAGATTCTGGACATGGTGGAATTCTCAAAATAAATCCTATTGTTGACTGGACATGGGAACAAATTCAAGAATACATCAAAAAGAATGATCTTCCATACAACAGTCTTCTTGACAAAGGTTATCCTAGTATTGGTTGTGAACCTTGTACTAGAGCAATTAAACCTGGCGAAGACCTTCGAGCAGGAAGATGGTGGTGGGAACAAGGTGAACACAAAGAGTGTGGCCTTCATATAGAGCATAAAAATACGGATTAGTATGTCTGAGAATAACTCAATCAAGCCACACGGTGGCGTTTTAATTAATAGAATTTCTAAAGTTGATACTACAGGATTATTCTCAATTTCAATTAGTGAAGATCTTGCTAATGATGTTGAAAATATTGCAGATGGAATTTTTAGTCCTTTAGAAGGGTTCTTGGGACAACGAGACTTTGAAAGTGTTGTATCTCGTGGAAGATTAGCAAACGACTTGGCATGGACTATTCCAATTGTTCTAGATGTTGATGAAGAAACTACTTCAAAAATGAAAGAAGCAGGAGATGTTTTATTACAAAATCCAGATGGGGTTGGTGTTGCCGTATTACATGTTAATGAAACATTTACTTTTGATAAAGAAAAAACAGCCCAAGGAGTCTATGGTACTAATGACTCATCACATCCAGGTGTTGCATATACAATGTCAATGAAAGATTATTTGGTTGGAGGAAAAATTGATTATATTCAAAGACCTGGAGATACTGAAATTCGAAAAAATAGATTGACTCCAATTCAAACTAGAGAAGCATTTGAAAAAGCTGGATGGAAAACAATCTGTGCATTTCAAACTAGAAATCCACCACATGTAGCACATGAAATGCTACAAAAAACATCAATAACTACACGCGATGGTGTATTTGTAAACCCAGTAATTGGTAAGAAAAAGTCTGGTGATTTTGTAGATGAAGTGATTGTAAAATGCTATGAAACTATGATAAAATCATACTATCCAGAAAATAGATGTAAACTTGGAACATTACACACACAAATGAAATATGCAGGTCCAAAAGAGGCAATTCACCATGCAATTATGAGACAAAATTATGGATGTACACATATCATCATTGGACGTGATCATGCCGGTGTTGGAAAATTCTATGATCCAATGGCCGCACAAAAAATCTTTGATGATTATCCAGAATTAGAAATTTCTCCAGTCTTTTTCCCACCATTCTTTTACTGTAAGAAATGTCTTACATACACAACTCCAAAGGCATGTCCACATGACAATGATGTTAAAGAGCAAATTAGTGGAACAGCACTAAGAGAAATGATTCAAAATGGTCAAGCCCCTTCTGAATTTATTTTAAGATCAGAAGTAGCAAAAGTAATTTTAGATCATCCAAAACCATTTGTTGATTAGATTTTTATTTAATCAATCTAGTTTTAATTTATGAAGTATATTCTTACACTAGTTTTGTTTATGGGATTTTTAATTACTCCAGCATTTGCTCAAGAAGAAGTAAAAAACCCTTCATTGATAATTGATCAAATTGAAATTTCTGCAGAACAATTCAACTCAGTATTACGAGATGCACCAATTGTTAAACTTGTAGATGTCCATGCTATTAGCTGGCAAATAACAATTGATAACAATCTATTATATGCGAATCCTGATGGAAATGCTGTCTTGAGATTATATGATCAACAAGATGATGATCGATTTATTGAAGTTGGAATGGGACCTCAACCTGACAACAAATTCTGGGTTGCAGTTACAACTGAAAAAGAGGGATACGTTGTAATTCACAAAGATTTGGATAGAGGTTGGTATCCTGAGACAAAATCAATCATATCTTATACTGACAAAGCAGGATTAACAGTCAATAATGGTGCAAGAATCGTTGTGACTAATTTGGATATTGGACAATTTGCAATTGATTCATACTCTGTTCATGGAAAAGAGGGTACAACTGATCCTCCTGCAGTAAATTCTGGAATTCTAATTCTAGATTTTCTATCAGGTGATCCCTCAAAAAATGTGTATGCATTTTTTCCATTTTATGTTGCAGCTGGAATGGGAGTTATAGTTGCAATTTTGTTTCTGACTAAGAAACGAACTTAGTTTTATAATATTTACAATTCTTTTTAATCTTACACACATTACACATTGGAGAAATTGGTTTACAAATATTCTGCCCATACATTACAAATGTATCATTGATCTCAATCCAGTATTTTTTTTTAATCTTATTCATTAACTCTTGTTCTGTCTCTTCAGGATTTTTTGTTTCTACTAATCCTAATCTATTTGAAATCCTGTGAACGTGAATATCAACTGGTATTGCTGGTTTTTCAAAAGCATATACTAGTACACAATTTGCAGTTTTACGACCAACCCCTGGTAATTCCACTAGTGTATCTAAATCATCAGGAACTTTATCTTTATATTTTGAATTAATTATTTTTGCAACTTCAATGATTCTTTTTGATTTTACACGAAAAAATCCAATAGATTTTATTATTTTCTCTACATCTTTTACTTTGGCATTTGCAAGTTGTTTTGGATTTTTATATTTTGCAAATAATACTTTGACTGCCTTTGTTGTAGCCTCATCTTTAGTTCTTGCAGAAAGAATTGTTCCAATTAGAATACTAAATGGACCTGTTTGTGCATCATGGAGATCTCTGAGTGCGGTTATTCTGGGAGGTTTAACGGCATTCATTGTATTGGTCATACCACGAAGAATCTTTTCCATTTTAATCTAAAAAACTACATACAAGTATTATAACTGTAATAACAGAAATTTCTTATTGGAATTAACAAAACAAGAAGAATCCGCACTAAAAGGCGAACAAGGAGAAACTATGCAAATGGCATATCGTATACTTGTTGCAACAGGTGAGGCAACAGACGCTGAAAAACTAATTCCAATTGAATGGACTCATCTTTCAGGTGTAAATTACAATACAATTGGTGATGCAGGAGAGGAATTTCTTTCTAATGTTAGTAAAGATGCACGAGTTAAAGTAAAAACTACACTTAATCCAATGGGATTTGATATTGATAATGTTTCAAATTATGGATTAGATGAGAATTTTATCTCAAAACAGCTATCAATAAAAAATTCTTATGAAACAATGGGTGTTACTCCATCATTTTCATGTATTCCATACGAAATTTTTGATATTCCAAAAGAAGACACCCAAGTTGCATTTGCTGAAAGTAACGCTGCAATTCATGCAAATTCTTATGATAATCTAAAAACAAATAAGGAAAGTGCATTTAGTGCGCTAGCCAGTGCATTAACTGGAAAAAGTCCAAATTCTTCACTACGAAAGGAAGATACACCAAATATTACAATTAACATGAAAATAAAAAATCCAAATGAACTATCATATGGAATGCTTGGATTCTTTGCAGGAAAAGTAGGAGACACATCTGTAAATATTTCAGGTTTATCAAACATGGATAATCGACAACAAAAAGCAATGTGTGGAGGCATGGGCACATCAGGTACTTGTGCTAAATTTATTTTTGGAGATGGTAATTCTGATTGTGAAAAAATAGATTTTGATGAAAAAGAATTACAAAATGTCCATGATGAACTTAACACTGCAGAAAATGGTGATATTATTACGCTTGGTAGTCCTCAATTAGGATTAGAAGAAATCACTGAATTGACCCAAAAATTAAGGGGTCGTTCATTTAAAAAAAGATGCATGGTCTTTACTCCTAGAACTGTTAAAACACAAATGCAAAAACTAGGATATACAAATGAATTAGAGAGAGCTGGATGTGAAATTCTTTCTGATTGTTGTACATGTCTTACTCCATTAATTAACAAAGACAATGTTGATGTAGTTACAACAAATAGCATAAAGGGTGCATTTTATCTAAAAAATTCTAATGGTGTTGGTGTTAATCTAAAACCATTATCACAAATAATTGAAGATGAGACAAAATGAACAAGGTTCTAGTTGCAGGAAAAGTTAATGGTACTGTTTTAAAATCAAAAGACTCTATCAATTTTTTAGGTACAGTTGATAAAAAAACTGGAATAATTAGTGACAAAAATCATTCTTTATTTGGAAAACCTCTCAAGGGAACCATCTTAGTTTTTCCTTCAGGTATTGGGAGTAGTGTTGGTGCGTATACAATTTATTCAATAAAATCAAATGATGTAGCCCCTCTTGCAATGATTTGTAAAAAGGCAGATCTTACAGTAGCTACTGGATGTGCATTAGCCAATATTCCATTAATTACAATTACTGATGAAGAATTTTCATCTATTGAGGATGGAATAAAAATTTCATTTGATACAGATAATTCTAATCCAATTCATCGTCAATAACACTATTCATTTGTGCATTACCTATACCAACTTCCTTGATCTGGCTTTTTCCAGCAGGCATCACACGAACAAAATCATCAATATTGATCTTTTTCGTAATTTCTTCGTGAATTTTTAAAAACTCCATTCTGATTTTTTTAGCAGTTTCTGCCATTTCTCCTCCATGCGGTTCAATATTTGCATAACAGATGGAATTTTTCTTTATCGTTTCAGGTGGTCCACATGTTAATACGTGACCATCTTCTTGTGGAATAATCCCTACAGTCAATTTGAGATTTCCTGAATTGATAAAATTTCGTTGTCCTTCAATTGTAAATGATCCTTTTGGAAGAAATTCTCCACTTGGAGCAGATTTTTTTACTTGTTCTGGATTTACCCAATATGCACTCACACCATACAATCCTTCTCTCCATGCACGACTAAAACAAACTGTAGCATGTGCTACTTCATTCATACTTGTATCTGGAGCATTTTCTGCATTTTTGATAATAAAAAATGGGGAACCAAAAATATCACCATGGAATATTTTATCATTTTTCCCTAAATGTTTTCTAACTACTGCAGAATTTGATGCAGCATCTCTTCCACCAACTACTAGATATCCATCAGAAGTATAGAACCATCTATATCGTTCATACCAACTTTTTTTCCTAATTTCTGTAACTAACATGATATCTTGTTCTAATTCAGTTTTGTTTTGTATTTTTTCTAATTTTTTTTCAGTTTTAGACTTAATATCCTCAATAGATTTTATTGCTCCTGATTGTTTTTTTGCTTCATTAAATAAGACTGATGCAATTGATTGAAGAGATGATTTTGTATTTATTTTTATTTTTTCATCTTGAACAACCATCAATGAAATTCCTTTTTCATTAGTTAATTTTGCATTATGTGTGGCTAAAATTTCTTGTGCAGATTTGTCCTCAATTGATATAATTCCTTTAGAAACCATCTCAAAAAGGGAATTTGCAACATTTGTAACATTTTTTGATCTTTCTTTAACTGTCTCAATTGCTTTTTGTTGTTCTGAAATTTGAGTTTGTAGTTCCTTAATTTTTTTATCTGATCCACTAGATTGAATTGATTTACCCTTTGCTACTATATTTTCTGTAAAAACAGTATCTAATCCTTCAATGAAACTATTGGCACTAATTACATCCCCTTCAATTTTTCCTAATCTGAGTGGAAGAATTTCTGATTTTTCATTTTTAATAATTATTGCTTCATGGTTTCCTAATACCACATCATTTACAATCTTTTTTGTAGTTTCAAAAATTTTTTTAATTTCATCATTAGTCAATAAATTGCCGATTTTTTTGGGATCAACATTTGCAATATCAAAAACACCTTCAACATATTTTTTTGGTAATCCTAAAGAACGCCCAAACCATTTTGCGGAAACCAAATCAGTTGTTTTAATTTCATCAAAATCTGATTCTGATATATTAAAAATATCTAATCCATTATTTGGAGGTTGAACATATTCCAGTCCCACACCAAGTTTTCTATGTCTGACTTCAATTGAATGCTGTAGTGCTAGAATTTTCATTTCTTTGTTACATAGTAAGATATTTCCATCACCGAAAAATTCTCCTACTAAAATGAACTCCTTTCCAAATCCCTCAAAAGTAAAGTATGCTATTCTTTCTGCCCCAATCTGTTCTATTTTTTTTAATTTCAGTCTGAGAAGATCACTTCGTAATCTTTTGAGTAGCCTATTTGGTTCAATTTGATCTATTTTTACTGCAGTTAACCATACCCCAGATGTTGAAATCATCATAAAGAGATCGCTTTTTTCAGTATGATGAAGTTTGAAGAGAATACTATCTTTTGTAATTCCATAAATATTGCTGATATAGTACCCTTGAACTTGTTCAGAAATTTTATCTACTAAATATCGTAATTCTATTCCTGCTAGTCCCATAATTATTACATTTTTTGTCTAAAATTATACCCTTGCTATAATATGCTCAAAAATTGACCAAAGATATTAAACATGGTTTGNTTGAGTCACGCTAGAAATTCAATTTGGCAAAATTCAAAAAGAAAAAATCTGAACCTACNCCTGAATCTGGTGATTCTAAACCAAAATCCGTAAAGGNTGAAACACCTGAAACACCTGAAACACCTGAAACACCTGAAATCCCAGAAACAGAAAAATCTGAACCTNNCCCTGAATCTNCNAAAATNCCAGTAATCANTGAAGCTGAAAAAAGTGAAAAAGATAAAAAACTAANTAAATTATTTTGGATGAGAATTGCCTTAGCATTAATTGCTGGAACTTCAGCTACCTTCATCTTTGAAGATATTGAAGGTGAAGAAAGACGATGGGCTTCAATTGCATTNATGATTATAATATTTTTTGTTACANTAATAATTGCTAAAGGAATGAAAATGCAATTNCCTTCTTCTGATAGAAAGAAAATTGTTACACAAGCAATTGGAAGCTATGTATTTTTGTACTTGTTTTCTTGGATTGTCACTTATACATTAGTTNATGTAGGAAGNNCTTCTAGTGGAATTNATCTCTAAAACAATCAAAATAAAGGATAGATAGTATATGTGGAATTTTAAAACANCTGGNATTCCTGATGAAAATTTTGAACGAGTAGATAAGGTCCCAATTACAAAAGAAGAGATTAGAACTATCCAAATCAGTAAAGCAAGACTAAAGCCAGGACAAATTATTTATGATATTGGTTGTGGTAGTGGTTCAATCTCANTTGAAGCTGCATTACANATNGAATCATCTGGAAAAGTTTTGGCAATTGATTTTGATGAAAATGCTATTGAATTAACTAAAAAAAATGCAGAAAAATTTCAAATCTCAAATATTTTGACCATTTTTGGGAATGCAAAAGAAAAAATCTTAGAACTAGAAGAAGCNGATGCAATTTTCATTGGAGGNACTGGTGGAGATACGAGAGAAATNATTGAACTTTCTCAAAATAAGCTAAAATCTGGNGGNAGGATTGTAATTGGCACTATTCTNATCGAAACACTTTCTTCAGTATTACAAGTTCTTGAAAAATTACCATTTGAATCTGTTGANATNACTCAAGTAACTATCGCAAAAAGTAGAAAAACCACTACTGGAACTATGATGCTTGCAAGAAANCCTGTAACCATAATTTCNGCTACTAAAATTTAATCTAGATTTTTAATTGGGAGATTTAGCACATATTTTATGCCTGGATTAATTGGAATTGGAGTAGGCCCTGGAGATCCTGATTTACTTACAGTCAANGCAGTAAAAGCTATCCAAAATGCNGATATCATAATGTGCCCAGCNTCNAAAGAAGAAAGACCAAGTATTGCATTATCTGTGGTTGAATCNATAATTGANAAATCAAAGAATCAAGAAATTATTAAATTAATTTTTCCAATGACTAAAGACAAAGACATTCTTAAGGCAACTTGGNAAAAAAATGCAAAAATTATGGCTCAAACTGTTTTATCTGGAAAAAATGTTGTTTATCTTACAGTAGGTGATCCTTATNTGTATAGTACTTGGATCTATATGCACAAAGATCTTACAGAAAATTATCCTGAAATGAATATCAGTGTAATTCCGGGAATTGTATCCATNTTTACATTTGCATCAAAAGTTGGTGTAAGTATTGCAGAAGGTGCAGAAAAAGTTGCAATAATACCATCNTGCTATGATTTGAGTAGTGTTAAAGAAATTGCAAAAAATTCTGAATCTATGATTTTTCTAAAAGATGGNAGATACTTTGATCAAGTGATTGATGTTCTAAAAGAATCTGGATTTCCAGATGATTCTATTTTTGCAATTGGACAAGATTTAGGGACTGATCATGAAATTGTTCGGAAACTAACTTTAGGTGAAGTAAATGATGAAACACTAACTACAAAATANTTTTCAATCTTGGTGGTAAAACGTGTCTGATGTATTTTTTGTAGGTTGTGGTCCTGGAGATCCTGAANTNATTACTGTAAAAGCTAAAAAATTAATTCAAAAGGCAGATGTAATTGTTTATTCTGGATCTTTAATTCCAAAACCCATTTTGAAATTGTGTAAGAAAGGAAAATTATATGATGCTGCTGGAATGGTTAGAGAAGAAATTTTTGATGTTCTGTACAAAAATGCAAAAAAAGACAAACTTGTAGTTAGATTACANGATGGTGATCCTTCGATATATGGTGCAATCAAAGAACAAATCGACAATCTTACCAAAAAAGNCATAAAATCGACTGTTGTGCCTGGAGTTACAGCATTTTTAGCCTCAGCAGCTGCTCTTGGAACTCAATTAACACTTCCAGGTGTTACTCAAACAATTATTGTAACTAGAGCAGAATCTAGAACCAAAGTTCCAAAAAGAGAAAAAATTTCTGAACTTGCAAAACACAAGNCAACTTTGATTTTTTATCTTAGTATCCATTTGATATCTAATCTAGTAACCGAAGCAATTGCTGGTGGATATAAAAAATCAACACCTGTAGCTGTAGTGTATAGAGCAAGTTGGAAAGATCAAAAAATCATTAAAGGAACATTANCAGATATATCGGAAAAAATCAAAGAAGAAAAAATTACCNGAACTGCAATTGTAATTATCAGTGATGTAATTGATCCTAAATCATATGAATATTCAAAATTATACGANAAAAAATTTAGTCATGGATATAGAAAATCTAAAAAGACAAAAAATTAACTTTATTTTTNATTCCTAATCTTTTCAAGTTTATTTGAAATTTTTTCACATTACCTGANGTAAAAATTTTTAATGAATTTCTTTTTGATTTNTTATATTTGATTTTTGAATAAATTTTTTGGGCAACAATATTTCCTGAATCAATAAATTCTANATCTGGAAATTCTTTTTTTAATAATGATTTTAAAAATGGTAAATGTGTACTTGAAAGTGTAATTACATCAATTGNTTGTTGAGATAAAATTTGTAAATCATTTCTAATTATTTTTTTACAATAATTTTTNTNNNACAAAAATTTTCCAGATTCTACCAAATCTACAAGATTTGTACCATTNATTTTAAAAATTTTAAATGATTTTGGAAATTTTTCTTTTTTGATATATTGTGATAAACCTTTACTGTTNATNGCAGANTTTGTTGCTAAAATACCAATTTGTTTAGAACTTGATTTTTTATTTGCAATTTTTAATGGTGGTTTTACATCAATTATTTTTGATGTNACTAAATTCAACATTAGACTAGGNGTATTTGATGCAATTACAATGAAATCTGGTGAAAAATNCTTNTGTAGTAATTTGATTGATCTNTCAATGATTATTTGTAATTGCGCCTGAGATTTTGNCCCATATGGNTAATTTTTTTGGTCTGCAAAATAGATAATTTCACTTTTCANCATTTTCTGAATTTCTTTAATTATTGATAATGAGCCTAAACCTGAATCNAAAACNGCAATTTTTACCACAACCTTGAGAAATATTTCTACAATAATAGTTTGTTAGCTAAATTTANCCTAAAACTTATCTAAATTTACACCGTCCATTAAGACTAAATTTCTAAATTCCTAATCATGCCAAACTTCGACAGTACATGGGCTCGACAAGAGACCCAAAGTGTAACTGGCAAACTACGTGATGCAGTAAAGCCTCAAGGTGCATTAAAACCACGAATTCAAACTGCAGTTAACAAACTACAAGTCCAAATTTCCAAAATGGACTCTATGTTAAGTAAATTGCATGAAAGAGACGCGCAACTCTTTCAGAGAGTCGTGACTGCAATGCAGCAACANGATACTAGCACAAGTAGAGTTTTGTCCAACGAATTAGCTGAAATTCGTAANGTTACAAAGATGCTCGGCAACGCAAGAATGTCATTAGAACAAGTTCAACTAAGACTGACAACTATTCATGATCTTGGTGATGCTATGGTAGCAATTGGACCAGCAATGTCTACAATGAAGGGATTGAAGTCATCGTTAGGAAGATTCATGCCAGAAGCAGACTCAGAGTTGAATAGCATGACCCAGACACTTAATGGACTTATGATGGATTCNCTGGCAGGAGATTCATTCAANATGGAGTCTGATGTTTCAAGCGAAGAAACTGAAAAGATTCTACAAGAAGCATCTGCAGTAGCTGAG
The DNA here is from genome assembly GCA_002730325.1 of Nitrososphaerota archaeon. GTDB lineage: Archaea > Thermoproteota > Nitrososphaeria > Nitrososphaerales > Nitrosopumilaceae > Nitrosopumilus. The sequence goes on along the minus strand of PBZV01000017.1, from coordinate 33,099 downwards.
CAACAGATTGGTGATAAATTCCCATCTGTACCATCTTCAACTGGACTTTCGTCAGGAACNNCTACTTCTACCTTTGAGTAGCTGGGAAAAGACGACAGTCGTTTCTTTTTATTTAAATTTCTTTAAAATTAACCAATTAATTTTTCTTTAAAGGTCCATTTTTTGTTTAAAACAAAGTTTCCAAATGCCGCAGTCATTACTGCTAAAATTAATGCTAATGGATATGAAACTTGAATATTATCTACTAAGAAATAGACCATTCCTAATTGTACTAATGCCCCTAAAGAGCTAAACATTANAAATTTCCCATATTGAGTAAGNGTTTTTTTAATTCTGAAATCTCTGTCACTAAACGTCCATGCTTTATTTAAAATAAAATTAGTTGTTATTGATGCCGTAATNCCAATTATTGTTGCATGTAAATACCACATGTCTGAAATCCCNCCTGCAAATAANAGAGAAATTACATAATTTACAACAAATCCTGAAGCTCCAACTGTGTAGAATCTAGCTGCTTTTGANAGAAATTTAACTGATGAACGCTTTTCTTGTTTTTCTAATGGTTTACCATAACGATATAATTTCCAAACTGATTTGTAATAATCTAANATAGTTTTGAAATTTAATTTACTTGAACCGAATTCNCTGTCTTGAAAAGTATATGGAATTTCTGTTATTGTTACATTTTTTGTCTTTACTAGAATNTCTAAAAGAATCTTNTATCCAATTGCATCTATGTTTAATCCATTTAGAATATTTTTTTTGAATGCAAAAAATCCTGACATAGGATCTTTAGCATNAATCCCTAATCCTTTTTTTGCAATCAAAGTTGCAAATTTACTCATNANTTTTCTTTTAAGTGACCATCCTTGAATATTTCCTCCTTTAATGTAACGTGATGCTACAGCAATATCAAATTGATATTTTTTAACNGACTCTATCAATTTTGGAATAATTTGTGGTGGATGAGAAAAATCAGAATCCATNACAACAATTGTATCNCCTTTTGCATGTTGAATTCCATTAAGAATTGCAGAACCCAATCCATCTTTTGCCTTTCTATGAATTATCTCAATAGTATAATTTGCCATTTTTTTCAAATTTTTCATATAGTCTTCCACNATTTTNCCAGTNCCATCAGGAGAATTGTCATCAACAATGATTGCTTGGGTAAGGAGATTTTTTGGTAAATTACTNCCAATTGATTTTAAAATANTGATAATATTTTGAGATTCATTATATGTTGGAATTATTATCGAAACNTGTCCCTTCATTTTTTGTTCATGATNCTCNANCAACATATCTTGAGAGCAAATTTTAACCGTTATTAATTTTTAATAATTTTTTAGTCACAATACNGTTTAACAAATCTACACTTTCTAGGGGAAAGCAACAGATTCAGAAAGAATTGAATCTAATTCTGAAATATTTATTCTAGTTTGTTCCATGGAGTCTCTTTTTCTAATTGTAACTGTATTATCTTCTAATGTTTGATGATCTACTGTTACTGCAAATGGAGCTCCAATTTCNTCTAATCTNCTATANCTTCTACCAATAGCTCCTGAATGATCTAAAAATGCATCATATTTTCTCTTAATGTTNAGATGNATTTCATCTGTTTTTTCTTTTAATCCATCTTTTTTTACTAATGATAAAATTCCTACATGTNTAGGTGACAAATATGGTTTTAATGATAAAACTANTCTTTCATGTTCTTTATCATCTTTAAGTGAGTGTTCTAAAATTGTGTAAAGACTTCTATCNATTCCCATAGAAATTTCAAATACATGTGGNAAAACTTTTTCATCACCATCCATTATCTCAAACTTNTCTTTACTTTTAGTAGCATGACTAGTCAAATCATAGTCTGATCTATANTTACATGCAACAAGTTCTAACCAACCAATTGTAGTTTCAACTTCAAAGTCAAATGCAACTTCAGCATAAAATGCCTTTTCTTTCTCTCCAAGTTTTCTGAATCTNCTTTTTGCAACATCAATTCCTGTCTTTTCATAAAACTCAGTTAAAATTCCTAAATAATATGCAACAAACTTGTTTGGAATAATNTTAGATTCTACTGCTTCTTTACAAGTCATTGCAATTGGTTCTGAATCTGTTTGTATTCTGATTATTACATCTTGAATTTCTTCAAATTTTTCTACAACATCTAACTTTGTAGGATTGCAAAANACNTCAATTTCTGCNTGATAAAATTCACGTAATCTNAGAAGACTTTGTCTTGGTGCTATTTCATTTCTAAAACTTTTTCCAACTTGTCCAATTCCTAAAGGNAGTTTACCTCTCATCGTCTTATAGAGTCTAGGAAAATCAACAAATATTGATTGACANGTTTCAGGTCTGAGATATGCTTCCTCTTCTTCAGGACCAATCCCTACTTTNAACATCATGTTNAAATTCTTAGTCTTTTCAAAATCCCCTTTACATTTTGGACATTTAATGTTNTTTTGTGATATAGCATTATCAAATTCCTCCAAATCTGCACTTTCAGGAATTTCTATTTTTGTTATATCTGCAATAGTTCTATCTGCCCTAAATGTNGAATTACATTTTATACATTTGATTATTGGATCTGCAAAATTCCCCAAGTGTCCAGATGCTTCAAAAACTGATTTTGACATAATTTGTGAACCATCAATCTCAAGCATTCCATCTCTTCGAATTAATTCNCTNCTCCATAATTGTAAGAATTTATTTTTCAAACCNACTCCNGTTGGTCCATATTCCCAAAACCCAGCCTGNGCATCTGCATAAACCTCACAACTAGGAAANTAAAATCCACGCTCAAGTGCTAATTTCATNACTGATTCGTAATCCATTATTTTATCACCATATTCATAAAATAAATCTCTACGCAAANTCCTTTGCTANTCTNATATTTTCAAAGTCATCTCTATCATCATCAATTGGGGTTTCAAGAATTATTGGAATTTTGTTCTTATTGGCAAATTTCACAACCGCACCAATTCCTTCAGCACCTATACCTCCTANTCCTAAATGATAATGTCTATCTAGATTGCAACCAATCTCTCCTTTTGCNTCATTTAGATGAATNATTTTTAGATTTTCAATNCCTACAAATTNATCAAACTCANCAAAAACTTTTTCNACTTTTNCTTTAGTTCTCAAATCATATCCAGAAACAAATGCATGACATGTATCAAAACAAACACCAAATTTTTTTGAAGGTTTTAACTGATTAAAAATTTCACCTAGTTGTTCAAATCCATATCCTACAGAATTTTTTTGACCNGCGGTNTTTTCTAAAAGAATCATTACATCATTTTTTNCTTTTCCTGCTTTATTCAAACNCTCAACTAATCTTTTTACTCCTCCTTCTTCNCCTGTTCCCAAATGACTNCCCAGATGTGTTACTAAATATGGAATTCCTAATTGTGCACATCTTTCTGTTTCATCAATNAATGTTTTTAATGACTTNTCTAATCCCTCTTTTTTTGGACTAGCTAAATTTGGCAAATATGGCATATGTGCACAAGTTGCAAANCTNTCAATTTNACTTGATTCNAGTTTTGATTTAAAATTTGAAATATCATTATCTGTTAGTTCTTTTGCATTCCATCCTCTTGGATTTCTAGTAAATATTTGAAAGGCAGAACATTTTCGTTCTTTTGCATTATCTACTGCTTTGTCTATTGAACCTGAAATTGAGACNTGACATCCAAGCTGCATATNTGATATTTTCTTTAAAACATAATTTAAACCACATTTAATGCATAAAACCAGATTTTTATGTAAATTAAGTCAATCATTAACATGTTAGAACTTGGACAAGATGAAATTGCAAAATATCCATTTTTAGCTGATGCTGGTCAATATCTTAAAGATAAAGGGTTCACATTAGAACAATTTGGAGTAGATCCAGACCTAAAACAACTAATTTCTAAAGCCTATGAACGAATTCAAGTTGCAGCAGATGGGAAAATCTACAAATCTGATTTAATTGATAATCAGGTATCAAAAGAAGCAGCTCTTCCAAGNGAAGTATTTTCATTTTTACTTGCAATTGTTTTGTTAAAATTAAGTGGNATGCATACTCTCATCAANAGATTTGCACTTGCTGAAGCGAGACGTGCAGAAAAATATCTTGAAAAGGATCTCACAAACATTTCAGATGAATCAAAAAATCAATTAGCAGTTAGAGTAATTGATGATTTATTTTCAGTCAAAGTAAAAAAATCTGATGATTATTTTATTATNCCAATATCTGATTATCTTAAACATTCAATTAATTTTCATGAGAGAGAATGGAAATTAATTAACAGNCATGTNGAAAATGGTCAAGTATTTCTTTCTCCACATGAAACAGTTAGGTTAATCAGAAAAGAATTAGGGACATACATTAATTCAAAAATAGTTAATGCAAAAACNCCTACAATGATTCCAGGTTTTGAGGATTCTGTAAATAAACTAGTTTCATTATCAAAAAAATTCAAAACATTTACTGTAACTACTGGAGAATACCCTCCATGCATAAAACATGCACTTGAAATTTTAGAAAAAGGTGAAAATCTTCCTCATTCAGGCAGATTCATGTTAGCAACTTTTCTTTTATCNAAAGGTCAANCAGTCCAACAAATTGCACCNATATTCAAAAATGCTCCAGANTATAATGAAAGAGTTACACTTTATCAACTAAATCATCTAGCTGGAACTTCTGGAAGTGGAACTCAATATTCTTGNCCCTCATGNGAGAAATTAAAAACACAAAGTCTNTGTTTTGCAACATCAGAATGTAATAATATTATCAATCCTTTACAATTNGGAAAGAAAAAACAATGAAAGAAANAGAAATAAAATTTTTAGAAGAATCATTCAAAAAATACTATTTTGATCATTCTGAACTACTAAATGTTCTTGAACGTACNCCTGAAAGAGAATTTGGATATCAAAAATTCAATTCAGGAATGACTCGTCANATTTCCATAAAAAATGATAAAGAACTACATCTTTTGTGTATGCAAAACATTCCATCTGACNTTTATTGNTCAAATGCATATTATTCATTTCCNGATTTNCCGATGAATGAAAAGGATTGGAAAGAAGCAGATTTGATTTTTGATATTGATGCAAAAGATCTTAATCTGTCNTGTAGGGAAAANCATACTGTATCAATTTGCAACGAATGTAATGAAATNTCTAAAAATTCTGAAAAATGNACAAAATGNAATTCAACAAAATTAGAAAAAAAATCTTTGCCTTGNAAAAATTGTATCAACTCATCAAAAATNGAAGTNTNCAAATTATCTGAAATANTGATTNATGATTTTCAAATTGATAANGAAAATATTCATGTCTATTTTTCTGGCAATGAAGGATTNCATGTTTATGTATATAATTCACAATTTCAACAAATTGGTTCTAGAGAAAGATCAGAACTTGTAGATTACATTATGTTTCATGGGGCAATACCTGAAACATTTGGAATGAAAAAATTCAAAGCAAATCGTTCATCTTTTCCTGATTTTAACAANCCAGGATGGNAGGNAAGATTTTCTAAATACGTTTTTGGAACAAAGTCTAAACGCTCAAAAATTATTTCTGAATTATTAACAAATGGATATTCTTCCTTTCAAAAAACTCTTGATNATTTATCTCAAAANATTGGTGTAAAAATTGATCCTAACGTAACTATGGATATACATAGAATATTTAGATTACCTGGATCAATTAATAGTAAAAGTGGATTGACAAAAATTTTATGTGAAAATCTGAAAACATTTGATCCATATGTTGAAGCATCTTTTCTTGCAGATGATTCTGTTGAGGTATTGGNAAATTGCCCAATTGAATTTAAATTAAAAAATAAGAAATTTGGACCATATTTCAATGAAAAAGTAACGCTTCCTAGATTTGCAGCTGTCTATTTAATTTGTAAAAAATTAGCNTNATTTTCATAATTTTACNGGTAAGACATTAATTTACCAAATCTAAACNAAACTTGATTTTGTATAGTGCTTCTACTGATAANCANACGCCCCCTCCTGATGCTGGAAAATTCATCAGATTAGCTNTTGTTGCAATTATNGGAATAGTAATTTTTACCATGGTTGGAAATCAGGCAGTAATTTTATCGATGAATTTCACTGAATTTGGAGATCAATTCACNAAACCTCTATTTTACACTCTAGTNTCTACAATTATTTTATCAATTATTGCACTTGTACGTGTAAATATTTCANGNCGCTCTTCAATTTTTTGGTATTCAATTAGTACTGCAATTGGATTTATTGGTCAAGGAGGCCAACCTGTCTCAAACAACATTCCAAGTTTTAGAGATTATAAATTATCATCACCACAGTTTGTAATTTGGCAAATTACCAAAATTNTGCTTTTTGGAGCATTNTTTGNAAATATTATGTTTGGATTTGCAGCAATNTCATTCATTGATGGAAATACTCTTGGAATTGAAAACTTACCAAAATTATTTTCAATGCCNTTTGTAACACCTGAAACTGATCCTAATTATGCNGTTGAAAATATTGTTCCAATGATNCCTGCTTTAGTGATTTTGNTTCCTCCAATGCTTGCAGCGATTGGATTACGTTTAGTTTTGTATGTTGGACTTCATAGAATAATTGATGTTATTACNTCATTTCTTNAAGACTCTAATGAAGGAAAACCAAGATATCTAAATTATGTTTCAACAATTGAAGGAATAATTGGGATTGCAATTATTTGGATAGGATTTAATTTATTTTTCACAGATCAAATTGATTATAACACAAGATATGTTATTGGTGGCACACTANTTATCGGTTCAGCCTTAATNGTATTTTCAGTAATTGACAGAATAAGNGCACGTGTTCTAACTCATATGTTTAAGAGAGANGTATACATTAGAATTTTAACAATTGTTGCAATTGCAATAATTGTTGCAGGAGTTGTTTCAGTAAACAATAGTATTGCCGATGCAAAGAAAATTGAATACTTNGGACCATACACGGCGCAACAAATTGGAGTAAATAGATATCTTGGTGAANTNACAAATNTACAAGAGAATATCCATGAAGTCCAACTAACTTCTGTTTCTCCAAATAATATTGATAATTANATTCAACAAAACAGTGATGTTTTAGATGTAATTCGANTTTGGGATTGGGAGGCAGCTTTTGCCAAACTTAAGCCTGAAATNGGTTTAATTCCATATGTTGACTTTGAAGATAATGANATTCTTCGTTTTAATGATACTCTGTATTGGACAGCTTCTATGAAACCAATCTTACCTNCATCTGTCAGTCTTGAAAATAGATGGTATAATGAACATCTNGTATATACTCACGTTCCAAATGGATTTCTTACTCTTGAAGCAACNGATGGTCAGATTGTAGATAGTGGTGAATTTTTCAAACAAAGAGAAATTTACTATGGTGAAGGTGGATTNTTTGAACAAACNTGGTCTGGATATCCAAATTCTAGAGGTTCTTCAAGTGCAGAACTTGGAGGAGTATCTTANGCAGGTTCAGGCGGATTAGATGTTTCTCCACCATTAAGCTGGATTTTTGAACCNAACTTTNTACTTTCATTTCCAGGAGAATCNGTTCACATTATGAGGTACAAAGATGTTAATGACAGAATGGAAATTNTGTANCCCTATTTCCTTTATGATTTGTTTGGNCAAGAATTAGATTCACTTCCTGTAACTGATGGAACTAATTCTTATTGGTTAATTCCACTAATTATTGGATTTGATACTCATGATGTTCCNTGGTCTGTAGGTAATCCATACTTGCGTTTGGTAGGTTATGCCTTAGTAGATTCATACAATGGAGATATTCAACTATTAAAAACTGGAGATGATTTCTTCTCCGAAATGTTTGCTAGTCAATATTCTGAACAATTTGAACCAATGCCTACTTGGTTAGAGGAACAANTCAGATATCCTGTTGAATTATTTAATTGGAAAACAGAAATGTACAATATTTANCACGTAACTAATGTTGAAACATTCATTCAAGCAAATGAATTCTATGAAATNCCACGTGGACTAGATACCTATTATGTGGAAGCAAAACCTCCAGGATTTACAGAAACTGAATTCTTAGGATTATTNTCTTTGGAGCTAAGAGGTTCACAAGGAAGAAACCTTGCAGGATACATGGTAGTTGAAAATGATCTCAGCAATTTGGGAGATTTACAATTTTATGAGATCCCATTAGATTCAACAACAAAATTAATTGGTCCAACCGCAGTTAGAGAAGCATTAGATAGAGATCCTGAGTTTGCACAATTAAAGACACTTTTAAGAAATCCAAGAATTGGTGATAACATTTTGTATCGTGTTGGAAATCANGACGTTTACTTTATTCCAGTATATACTGCAGGTGCTGGTGGAGTAGTTGCNCAATTAGGCACGATTGCTGCAGTAGGTGCTGCATTTAATGGAGAATACTTTGTTGGATTAGGTGATACTCAGGAAGAAGCGTTTAAAGNATATTTGAAGAAAGTTTCTGGNGTTACATCATCTGTAATTGTAGCGGANGATGATTATGTTGAACTAGNTAGAAGTGANAGAATAAATATTTTGAAGTCAATNTTTGAAGAAAATGGNATTTCAATATCTGAACCNACATCTATTCAAATNCCTATTTCNTTTAATGAAGGAGAATNATTCTTCTTTACTGAAAATGAACGTACNGATGTTGAAGAATTCCTATCTCAATTCATTGATAATTTCGTAAAACCACGTAGTGACAGAATATTCATGTGGCATGAAGAAAANAATCTCAATATTGGTACAATTCTAATTAAAGATGGAATTACAGAGATGCATTATGTATCAATTGAGGTAGGCAACTAATTGCTCNTAGTTGTAGATAATGGTTCAATATTTACAAAAAATTTAATTGATTTTCTAAATGAAAAAAAAATTTCTTTTGAAACACAAACACCTTATCGTTTAAAATTAAATTCACTTGAAAATTATGATTCTTTCATTTTATCTGGAAGAAGGAAAAANGAAAAAAAAACTAATGAAATTAATTCTAAAGTTATTACTTTTTCAATNAAACATAATCTTAAATTGCTTGGGATTTGTTATGGTGCAGAAATTTTAGCTTTAACGTTAGGAGGAACAATAAAAAAATCCCTTTCACTTCAGAAAGGAAATGAAACTATCAGTNTTTTGAAAAATAATTTAGTCTCAGAAAAGAGTATGAATGTATTTGAAAGTCATAATTTTGAGATAGCAAAAATGCCTAGTGTGTTAGTANCTCTTGCAAAATCAAATAATTGTAAATATGAAATAATTCAATATGAAAATAAATTCATTTTTGGAACTCAATTTCATCCTGAAATGAGCCCAGATGGTCACAATTTGATTGAAAAATTNTGTTTACTNTGATTGATTTTAATAACTCTGAAAATTCTTTGATTTATGGAACAAGAAAANCATGAATTAATTTTACCTCTAATTGATGAAGAAAATCCCTGTTTACCATTACCTATTAACGTNGTTTCNAAATATTGGAATATTGATTTACCTATGGCCGAAGCCATAGAAACTACAAAAAAATATTCAGGATTTGACGGCAGTATNCTAATTGAGGGAATAGAATCTGCTGAAAGACATGGTTTNACATGTANAATTATTCATTCATCATTACTTGAGTTAAAAAAAATTATTGACATTGGAATTCCTCCAATTGTTATNCTTCCAGGAATTCCTGAAATTACACAGCANGCATCAATCATTACTGGTTATAATGATGAGGAAAAAACTATTNTACATTATGTTCAAAAAGGTAATCAGAAAGGAGAACAACAAGAAGGTGCGATACCTCANGAAATNTTTGANAAGGAATGGTCTGAAGAAGGNCAATTATTAATTATTTTAGCTCCTTCTGAAATANTATCATCTTTAAAACTTGAAAATGATTCTAATGAAAAATCAAATAGATTATGTTTTGAATCTGAAAGATCNNCTATTTTAAAGAATTTTTCTGAATCCCTTGAATTCTTAAAACAAGCAATACANCTTGATCCTAATAATTCAACAACATTAAATTTATTGGGNGCAATTTTGAATGGACAAAATTCACCTGAATGTATACNGTATTATAAAAAATGTCTAGANCTTAATGATAAATCATANTTGACATTAAATGGGCTTGGAAATTTTTATCTTAAAACAAATGAATTTGAAAAAGCAGAAAATTTTTACACAAAAGCAATTAATNTCAATCCNAAACGTTCTGCCAAAATTTACAAAAATCGTGCTTTTCTTAGAGAAAAACAAAATAAAAATTCAGATGCAAAAGNCGATCTGAAAAATTATTTAAAATATTTTCCNCAAGCTCCTGATAGAGGAATNATTGAACAAGCAATAAGGGAATTATAATGCGGAGTNCGGGATTTGAACCCGNGACCTTCAGCTTGGGAAGCTGACGTCATACCAGACTAAACTAACTCCGCCTAGAAATAATTCATNAATTATGATTAAATATNTTGATTAGAAAATAATATCATGGATGCAAGATGCCCAGAATGTGAAAAAGTTGCAGTTTTGGATGAAGATATCACTAAAGTAAAATGCCCACACTGTAATTTTGAAGCAGATTATGATGCNTATCTTGAAATCATGAAAGACCAAGCAATCAACATGGCAACTGATTANATTCCTGATAGATCTGGAATGTAATTACCAATAATTTCCTTTATCTGAACAATCTAAATGAGCACCACAGTTAGGACAAATCATATGACATGCTTGCATATCCACCATTTTATTATCACATCTTGGACATATGATCTGTTCTTTCATGACTAACTTTACCAATATTGATTTAAAAATAATGTCCAAAGGTTAATTAGTCGTTCAACTTTTTTTNCGAATAATTGACAAACTTCAAGCTAACAATTTCAGACATTAAAGGNAAATCNGTNTCAAAGGAACTNAAAGANAGTGATGCNAATCCTTTGTTAGGATTACAATTAGGTAATGAAACTGATGCTGNAATTGTTGGATTAAGTGGAAAATTAAAACTCACTGGAGGCAGTGACAAATCTGGNGTTCCTATGAGANATGANATTCATGGTGCTGCAAGAAATCGTGTTTTACTTTCTAAGGGANTAGGACTACAAGATGCNGAAACTGGACAAAGAAAAAGAAAATTGATGCGTGGAAATACANTATCTGAAGAAATCTATCAAGTTAATTGTAAATTTGATGGTGAATTACCTGTTGAAGCACCTGCTGAAGGTACAGAAGAAAAAACTGAAGATAAAAAAGAATAACTTAACATATACCGATTTTACATTTTGACTCATGCATTGGAGAGATACACTTCCTGATTGGTACATCAAAAAATATGGATATCAACCATGTGTTAACATTGGAACTGCAGGTCATGTAGATCATGGAAAAACTACTCTTATTCAAGCATTAACTGGTTCATGGACGAGTGTACATAGCCAGGAATTAAAACGAGGGATTACNATTCGTGTTGGTTATTCAGATGCTGCTTTTTACAAATGTAAAAGTTGTGAAGAACCATTAGGNTATTCTACAACTCCAAAATGTAATAATTGTGGAAAAGAAAGTGAACTCTCAAGAGTTGTCAGTTTTGTAGATAGTCCNGGACACGAAAGTTTAATGTCAAATATGCTTTCAGGTTCTGCATTAATGGATGGTGCGTTATTACTAGTTGCAGCAAATGAAAAAGTTCCTAAACCACAAACTAAAGAACATCTTTTAGCTTTACAAACACTTGGAATTCAACAAATAGTAATAGTCCAAAANAAAGTNGATTTACTTTCTTATCAAGAATCATTATCTAATTATCAAGATATAACAAAATTTGTAAAAGGAACATTTGCTTCTAAATCNCCTGTTATACCAATTTCTGCACAATCTGGATTAAATGTTGATGCACTAATAGGTGCAATTGAATCAACAATCAAAACACCTGAAAGAGATGAAAAAAAAGACACTGTTATGCATGTTTTACGTTCTTTTGATGTAAACAAACCNGGTACAAAATTAAAAAATATCAAAGGTGGTGTAATTGGTGGAAGTCTTACTCAAGGAATTTTTAANATTGGNGATGAAATTGAGATCAAACCNGGAATCTTAAACGAGAAAAAGAAATCATATGAACCNTTACTCACAGAAATTACTTCATTAGGAACTGCTGCAGGTATTGTTGATTCAGTNAAACCAGGTGGATTGGTTGCAATTGGTACAAAATTAGATCCTTCGATGACTAGAAGTGATTCTTTTATTGGCTCAGTTATTGGTAAACCCGGAACTTTGCCTGAAAATTCAACTCAATTAAAACTTGAAGTTAATTTGTTTGATTTAGCTGTAGGCATTACCGAAGATGTTAAAGTTCAACCAATTCAATCGGGAGAATTACTTCGACTAAATATTGGAACCGCTCCAATATTGGGCAAAGTCACAAAAATAAAATCAAAAAATATTGAAGTTGAACTTAGAAGACCAGCTTGTATCTTTGAGGGTGGTAACGTTGCAATTAGTAGAAGAATTTCTGAAAGATGGAGACTAATTGGTGCAGGAATAGTTGGTTGAAGTAATCTGTGATACAAATTTTTTAATTCATCTAGCAACCAGAAGAATAAAAAATATTGATAATTTAGATGTGGAAATAGGTTCAATCTCTTTTATTGTTCCAGAAGTTGTTAGAAATGAATTAGTAAAATTACAAAACATTCCGGAAAAAAATCAAGAAATAACTACAACTTTGAATTTTATAAAAAAATTCAAAACAATTTCTATTAAAGGAAATTATGCGGATCAAGAATTGATTAATCATGTTAAAAATAATCGAACTATCATTGCAACTATGGATAGAGAACTTAAAAATAAAATCAAACAATTAGGAAGTTCAATCTTATCCATACATAATGACAAAATTATTCTTGAAAGTTAGCAAACTTTATTTTAAAAATAATTTATTGAAAACATATGCCTGAATTTTCCATAACTAGTTCTGATTTTAAAGAAGGAGAAGAAATTCCTAAGAAATTTGGCTATAATTTTGAAAATAAAACCCCAAACATCCAATTTCATAATATGCCATCACAATCTAATTCCTTGGCATTAATCATGGATGATCCTGATGCAATGGCTGCAGTTGGAAAAGTTTGGGTTCATTGGTTAGTATGTAATATCTCATCAGAAATAGGTAATGTCAAATTTGGAATTAATGGAAAAACTGATTTTGGTGAAACTGATTATGGTGGACCTGCACCTCCTAATGGACGTCATACATACATCTTCAAAGCATATGCGCTTGATACCAAATTAGATTTAGTAAAAGGATATTCAAAACAAGAATTAGAAGAAGCAATACAAGGTCATGTTCTTGCAGAAGCAAAATTAACTGGAACTTTTACTCCTTAAATTTTATTTTTAGGAATATCTTTCTGCTAATCTATATCTCATGTATTTATCATCTGGCGAAAATTTTGCAGGATGTGCTGAAATTGTTTCTTCACTACATTTNGGACATTTTNCTTTTAGTGTATAATGAAAACACTTGAGACATTTTCTTAATTGAAATCTCATCTTAATTCNCTCTTGTNTTTCTTGAGTCTTCTCGTGTAAATTTGAAAATTCCTTTTTTCTTTTCTATATNGGTTTGAATTTCAGAAATTATTGGCTTTAATGATTTTTCTGCAGATTTGAAATCTTCTGAAGTAATTGATAATCTGTACTTTGGTGCNCCCAAGTAAGTAATANCNATACTAGAATCTTTTTTTAAAACATCTGTTAGAATTTTNTTNATTANTTCAATTCCATCTGATTTATTATTTGTAATTTCCATAATNCCTCTGATTTCAACTGAAGGCAGTTTAATCTTTGAGCAAATTNCTTCAATTATTGTTGCAGTTTTTTTTGCAAGCTTAAGTTCTTTAACAGATNCAATTCCNTTTCTTCCNATTGNTATGAATGCATCATACACTGAATCAAATTTTGANTAAATATCATCTTCTAATTTTTCAATTTCTTCATCTGATAAATTTGCTTTTTCTTGAACATTNTGTAATAGTGTTTTACCTTTTTNATATTTTTTAACTTCTTTTANTTTCTGTTTTTTCTGATCTTTTGAAACTTGTTTTAAAGATANATCAATATCTCCACGTTTGGCATTTACTCTTTTAACGAGTAGTACTTTTTTCTCACCATCTTTCACAAATCTACTTACAGATCTAATCCATCCNGGAGCAATCTCTGAAATGTGCAAAAATCCCTGAATTTCATCATANTCATCTAATGTNACATANGCACCATGATCCATAACTTTGGTNATTGTAGAAAGAACAATTTCTCCCTGTTCAGGCATTTCTTGAATTTCAGTAGACANTTCTTCTAAAACTCTTCANTGTGTAAATTAATGTTTGCTGATTAGAAATCTATGCCTTTTTTTGCTTTAATGCCTTTTTGAAAAGGATGTTTTATTTCTCTCATTTCAGTAACTAAATCTGCTATNTCTANTACTTCATTTCTGGCATAATTTCCTGTTAGTANNAAATCCATNCCTCTTGGTTTNGATTTAATTAATTTCAAAACNTCATCAATGGAAATTAAATCTAGATTTACTGCATAATTTATCTCATCTAAAATAACAATATCATAATTTCCTGATTGAATTTTTCCATTACTAATTNNAATTGCNTCTTTGGCAATTTTTTTATGATCTTCTTTTGGGCTTTTATCATCTATAATTCCCACAAANCCTTTNCCAGCNGTAATCATTTCAAATTCAGGCNCTAATTTTTTTGATGAATCCATTTCCCCATAATGCCATGAACCTTTGATAAATTGAATCATACAAATTTTTTTTTTATAACCTGTTGCTCGTAAGGCAATTCCTAATGCTGCAGTNGTTTTCCCTTTACCTTTTCCTGTATATACAATAGTTAATCCGGCTTCATCCATGAATGTTATTCAAATAATCTTACTAAAAACATTGAGCATTCCAAAAGATATCAATTTAAATAAAAAATGATTCTAGTCATGCAAATTGNAAATTCCTAGAATTGTTTTAGCAGGTACTACCAGCGGAGTTGGAAAAACATCCATAACATGTTCAATTATTCATGCTTTACAAAAAANGGGATATTCTGTTCAACCNTTTAAAGTCGGACCTGATTANATTGATCCCAGTTATCTCTCAAGTATTTCAAATCATGATACATACAACTTGGATGTTTGGTTAATGGGGAAAAANCAATTATTGAATAATTTTATTTCTAATTCAAAATATGACATATCAATTATTGAAGGTGTAATGGGATANTATGANGGCTTTGATGGNCATTCAAANTTTGCTAGCACTCATCATGTGGCTACTTTAACAAAATCTCCTACAATTTTGGTTTTAGATGCAAGTAAAACNNCNCGTTCAATTGCAGCAACTGNTNTAGGTTTTAAGAACTTTCANAGAAATTCTAGAATTGCTGGAATAATTCTNAATAAAATAGGTAGTAAAAAACATGAAATTTTATGTAGATCNGCATTAGAAAAAACAAAAATTCCAATTGTAGGTGTTATCCCAAAAAANNCATTACTAAATATTGAATCAAGACATCTTGGATTAATTTCTACATTGGATAATAAAACTTTGAAAAAACAAATTGANAAATTCTCAAAGATTATTTCAAAATCTNTAGACATTTCACAAATCATTAAAATCTCAAAAAANCCTATAGATCTTCCAAAAATTTCAAAATCTAATTCTAAAAAAANAAAAACTACAATTGCAGTGGCACTTGANACNTCATTTAATTTCTATTATCAAAATAATTTGGAATCTTTACAACGTGAAGGNGCAATTTTAAAATTTTTTAGTCCTGTTAAAGATAAAAAAATACCAAAATGTGATGGGCTTTACATTGGTGGTGGTTTTCCTGAAGTTTTAGGTNATTCACTTGAAAAAAANAGAAACATGAAAAAAATTATCAAGAAATTAGCAGAAAATAATTTACCAATTTATGCAGAATGTGGTGGATTAATGTATCTNACAAAATCGATTACATCGAATAACAAAAANCATAAAATGATTGGGTTGTTTGATGCNGAAACTAAAATGACAAAAAAAATGAAATTNAATTATACAAAAGGTTTGATTAATTCAAAAACAACAATTTCCGAAAAAAAACATAATTTTCAAGGNCATGAATTTCATTATTCNCAATTAGATTCNATTTCTTCTGATTCTAAATTTGCTTATGTTCTAGAAATTGGTGANGGAATTAAAAAACATCAAGATGGAATGATGGAATATAANACACTTGCCTCATACGGACATCTTTATTTTGATAGTTCAGATTATGCTAAAATTTTTGTAAATAACTGTGTAAAGTATTCAAGAAGATAATTCTGCTCTAATTAACTTGAAAATTGCATTAATTATTGCAGATGCTGATGAACTGCCACCTTTTCTGCCNAAATTNGTGATAAATGGTNTATTTTCCAATTTTGCTANNGCTTCTTTAGATTCTACAGCACAGATAAACCCGACAGGAATTCCAATAATTAGTGCTGGNTTTACAATNCCTTCTTTCACCATTTCAATTACTTCCAATAACGCTGTTGGAGCATTACCNATAGCTACAATNCCTCCATCNATTTCTGTTTTGGCTTCTCTCATTGATACTTGAGATCTTGTTTTTCCTTCNAATTTTGCAATTTTCATTATATCTGGATCTGAAATTTTACATACTATCTTATTTCCAAAATCTTTTGGATTTTGTTTATTTAACAATCCTATTACACCATTAACATCAACTACTATGCTACAACCTTTTTTCAANGCATNCATAGCACTTTGAATTGCATTTTCTTGAAAAATTATTTTATTTTTGTCTGCAAAATCAAAATCTGCAGTTGAATGAATTATTCTTCTAACAATTGGCCATTCTCTTTCATTGTATTGATGTGTTCCAATTTCATCTTCAATCATTTGCATACTTGCATCTTCAATTGATTGNCCTTTCTTAGTTTGCATNTTCNNNCTCNNTNGCTCTCTCAATNATNANATCAATNATTTTTTNATCNGNTCCNANATGTTTTGTNANANANGTNTNTTTTAGATGTNGAATTTTCTAATGCTGGANTCAAATCATTATTNANATCNNTTTTTACNTGTGCNCCTTCNTGNAGNAAATAAAANACAATNANTAAAACTTNAGGNTTNTNTTNNTCACATTTTTTNANACCTTCAAAAATATCNGGNTGTTCTATTTCTAACCANCANCNACTNACATTNCTANAANNNTCNTNTAACTNATNTACAANATAATCTAATGATGTTTGTGCATTAGGGTCTTTACTTCCATGACCAATTATCATTACATCTACTTTATTTTTTGATAATGAAATTTTATTTTCTTGTAATGTTGTTTGGATTCTATTTTCAACAATTTCTACTAATGTTTTATGCATACTCATTGGTTTACTAATGAGGAATTTTATGTCTGATTTTTTTTGAAGTTCTTTTACATCCGCAATTGCATTTTTAACTTTTTTACCTGGATATAGGAAATATGGAACCACTGTTAATGCGTCAATTCCTTGTTTCAGGCATTTATTTATTCCATCTTCGATATATGGAGGCTCAACTTCAAGAAAACAAAAATCTGTCAAAACATAATCTGTTTTATCTTTGATACCTTTACAAATAGTTTCGAGTTCTTCAGATGCTTCTCTTTCTTTACTTCCCCTGTCAATTAGTAATAATCCTCGCTTCAATTCAAAATCCTCGCTATGGCTATGGTCAAATTTGGAGGGAATTTCTGTTTTTCTACAATTAATTCCCCTTTTGAGATTTTGATTGCAGCAGCCTCAGACACACTTGCAGTTCCTTCGAATTTTTTCACAGTTTCTGAAGGATTTGGAGCAGAAATCTCAGCCAACTCTTCTCTGTTTACATATTCTACAGGAATGTCCATTTCTATTCCAAGATCTATTAACCCTTGAACATCTTGTGGTTTTTTAATAGATACTAGTTTTGCAATTGATTTTGAACTAAGATTGAATTTCTTCAAACAATCTTCAATTCCCATTTTTATCGTTTCTTTAGAAGTATCCCAGTGTAGTCCAATACCTATTACTAAACTTGGAGGATGATAAATTACAGATTTTTTTGCTAATTCTTCTTCAATAATTTTATCAGAAATAATTAGATGAGCTTTAGAATTTGATTTTTTCAAATCTTTTAGATTTTCATAAATTGAAACATTTTTTGGCAATTCTTTAAACCAATTTCTTTCACCTACTTCTTGAAAAATACCTATACGTTCTTCATTTACCATATGAGCACTAATTTTGGTAACTGTGGAATCATCATCAATTTTCCAACCAAATTTTCTTCCAACTAGATCTACTGAAATTGTTTTGTTAACATCTGCTGCAGTGGTAATTACAGGCATAGATCCTAGTTTTTCTGCAATCTCTTGAGTTAATTCATTTGCACCACCAATATGTCCTGATAATACACTAATCACAAATTTTGTTTTATCATCAATTGCAATAACTGCAGGATCTGTTTTCTTGTCTTTCAAATAAGGGGCAATTAATCTAATTATTGCTCCCAAAGAAAAAATACAAATCAATGCATTAGAATTTTTAAAAAGTTCAATAATTTTTTCAGATGTAGGTTCAGAATACCATTTTATTTTGATTTCTTCATCTGAAAATTTTTCAGGTGCATATATTTTCCAATCAGGAAATTTTTTCTTTAATTCTTCTCCAATTTTTACCCCATTTTTCGTAATAGCAAGGACTGAAACTTTTTCCATACCCAAACTTTTTTTACTTTAATAAAAAACCTTATTCTTCTGATTTTCTCGATAGAACTTTTCCATCAAAATTAAACAATACCACATCAATGGAAACTCTGTTTTCACTATGTTTTCTCATGTGTTTATGCACTTCACTACAAATCAATTCAAAAAATCCTTCCACATTATTTTCCTGAATAATTTCAGATACATGTCTTGCAGTATTTGCTTTTTTAATACTTTGAATCACTTTTTCGTTTGCATTAGATTTTTCTGCTAACTCTGCTAAAAAATTCATATCAACTTTTGAACCTTTAACATGAGTTTGTTTAACCCCTGCTGCCATTTTTACAAGTTTTCCTATAAAACCCACAACATATGCTTTCTTGATATTTTTTTTACTACATTGCTGAATTGTATATCCTGAAAAATCGCCCATTTGTACAAAACAATGTTCAGGCAAATCTACTATTTTTTTTGAAAAATCTTCACTTCTCCCACCTGTTGTTAATACTACTGTATCATTCCCCATTGCAACTGCAACATCAATATTTTGTCTTATTGATGCAGCATAAGCTGCTGTAGAAAATGGAATAACTATCCCACTTGTTCCTAAAATTGATATTCCATTTTTAATACCTAATCTTGGGTTATCTGTTTTTGGACCTAATTCTCTTCCTTTAGGAACTGAAATTAAAACTCTAAAACCTTTTTTCACCAAAATTTCTCTTCCTATGCTTGTTAAATTTTCAATAATCATTTTTTTAGGAACTGGATTAATTGCAGGCTTGTTAATTTCTAAACCTAATCCTGGTTTTGTAACTATTCCAACTCCTTCTCCACCATCAATATCGATTTTCCCTATTTTTTCTGTAAATGATAATTCTACAATGATCTCTGCACCATGAGTTACATCAGGATCATCTCCGCCATTTTTAATTACAGAACAAACTGCTTTCTCTAATTCAAATTTACAGGAAAATATTGGAATTTTAATCAAATTCCCTTTAGGCAATATAATTTCTACATTTTCCAATTTTTGCTGATTAATTATTGCTAATAATGCAGCTTTTGCTGCTGCTGTTGCCGAACTCCCTGTAGTATACCCTGTCTTTAATTTTATTTTTTCACTTACCACATTTTTTGTATTCATTTTACTGTATTAACTCTTGTTTGGTATATTTTCAAAATCTTCTAAATAGATTTAAAATTCGAATCAATCTGATTGTGTTATGAATAAACGTCTAAAAATTGTAATAACTGGGGCAAACGGATTTGTTGCTACTAATGTTAGGAAATATTTTTCTGAAAAAAATATTGAATTAATTTCTATTTCGAGAAACGATTTTAAAGAATTTAAAAATGAACAAAAAATAATCTCAAAAAACTATGATGAAAAAACTATTTTACCTATTATTAAAAATTCGTATGCATTAATCCATCTTGTTGGAATAGGAAATCAATCCGTTGAAACTGATTTTCATACAGTAAATACTGAATTAACACATCATATTCTAAATCTAAGTAAGAAAGCAAAAATAAAAAAAATTGTTTATACAAGCGGATTAGGTGTATCATCTAATACTGCATTAGGATATTTTATTTCTAAATACAATGCAGAAAAATTAATCATTAATTCTGGATTAAACTATACAATTTTTAGACCTTCTTACATTGTAGGAAAAACTGATCTTTTTACAAAATATCTAAAAAAACAAATTAAAAATAAAATGATTGAAATTCCTGGATCTGGAACTTATTCAATTCAACCAATTTACATCAACGATGTAGTACAAGTAATTTTTAAATCAATAATTGAATCAAAATTTAAAAATAAAATTATTGATCTTGTTGGTCCAGATTATATTTCGTTTATAAAATATGTAAAATTATTTTCTAAAGGTAATTCAAAAATTAAAAAAATTAATTTAGAAAACAGTTATCATAATGCAATAAACAATCCAAAATCTTCTTTTGGAGTTGATGATTTGAATATCTTAATTGGCAATTTTAAAGGGAATCATGAAAAATTAAGAAGAATTTCTGGAATTGATTTTAAATCGATTATAGAATTACTAAAGTCCGGCATACTGCTTTAATGTTGCAGCTTTGTCTGTTTTTTCCCAAGAAAATTCCGGCTCATTTCTTCCAAAATGTCCATATGCTGCAGTTTTTTTGTAAATAGGTCTCTTCAAATCTAGTTGAGATATGATTCCTGATGGTTTCATATCAAAATTCTCTCTAACCAAATCCTCAATTTGTTTTTCTGAAATTTTGTTTGTACCAAATGTATTGACATAAAGTGAAACTGGTTCTGCTACTCCAATTGCATATGCTAATTGGACTTCGCATCTATCGGCAAGTTCTGCTGCAACAAGATTTTTTGCGATATATCTGCACATATAACATGCAGATCTATCTACTTTGGATGGGTCCTTTCCTGAAAAAGCACCGCCCCCATGTCTTCCAAATCCACCATACGTATCAACAATAATTTTTCTTCCAGTTAGACCCGCATCACCATGTGGACCACCAATTACAAATTTTCCAGTTGGATTGATGTGAGTTTTTATTTGATCATTCCACAAGTTTCCTAAAACTGGTTTAATCACTTTATCAATAATCTCTCTTGAAATTTCTTCTTGCGAAATTTCTGGTGCATGTTGTGTTGAAATTACTACTGTTTCAATCTTTGTCGGTTTATTGTCTTCATATCTAACTGATACTTGTGATTTTCCGTCTGGTCTAACCCATGACAATGTTTTATCTCTTCGTACCTGAGACAATTTTTGAATAAGTTTGTGTGCAAGTAAAATTGGTAATGGCATTAATTCCTCTGATTCATTTGATGCATATCCAAACATCAAACCTTGATCTCCTGCCCCTTGCTCTTTCTCTTCAGTAGCTGTTACCCCTTGACTAATATCTGGACTTTGTGAATGTAATCTTAAATCTACTTTACATGTATTAGCATCAAACATCAAATCTTCATTATCATATCCAATTTCTTGAATTGTTTTCCTGACTAATTCTTCTTGGGATTTTTTATCAAAATCTGCTTTAGTTGTTACTTCTCCTGAAACCACCACGAAATCTGTTGTAACCATTGTTTCAACTGCCACTCTTGAGTTAGGATCTTGTTTAAGATATTCATCTAAAAATGCATCAGAAATATTATCACATATTTTATCTGGATGTCCTTCTGTAACTGATTCAGATGTAAATAGAAAATTGTTAGTCATAAAAGTACCCACTAAATACTAGAGTTCATTTTCTAGTTTGATAAATAACACATTATTGCCTCTCACGATAACTCTACCATAGTTTGCAATTGTTTTTCCATCGTGTAATTCCTCAGCATCAGTCATGATTAAATTCATGTATGAATCAACATTATCCATCTTTCCTTTGTATTCGACTTCATTTTTCAGTCTTACAGTAACTTTCTTCTTCGTACTTTTTTGAAGAGTTGTTAAAGGTCTTTTTGCACTATTTGATTGTGACACTAATAATTCACTTATTTTGCAACTTTGTTCACCAGAATAAAAGCCTTGCCTCCTTTGAAAAAATTACAATTCCTTAAATTTTTTCTTCTTTTTAAAATGATTATGCAAATAATCTCAACTGGTTTACAAAAATTAAATGAATTTTTAGTTGGAGGAATCCATCAAGGAATAATTGTGGATATATTTGGTGGAAATGGAACCGGAAAAACTCAGTTATTGTTACAATTATCAATAAATTCAATCAAAAATGGTGGACGTGTGTTATACTTTGATACTACAGGTGGGTTTAGACCTGAAAGAATTCTAGAAATCCAAAAACGATCAGAAACTGATCTTGACTTTCTTCAGCAAATTACTGTATCTAGATTAACAAATACATCAGAACAAATTAAATCAATTCAAAAACTTGAAAACAATAATTTCTCTTTAATTGTTATTGATAATATTACTGATTTATTTTCATATGAATACACAAAAGGTGAATCAACTTTTGAAAAAAATTTGTTATTTATGAAATACATGCATGAATTATCAAAATTTGCAATAACAAAAAAAATTCCTATAATTTTTACAAATATGATTAGAACAATAGAAGGAAGAGAAATTGAAAATATGAAAAGTGCGATTGATCCTTTTACACATATCAAAATTCATCTTTTTAAAAATTCATCAAAATTTAAAGGGAAAATTTATTGGGCATTAGATAAAAAATCATTTTCTTATAATATTGATGTTTTAGGATTGTCTGATACTGATGAAGACATTTGATGAATTACCTATGAAGTTTAAAGATGGTAAGAATTTTCAATTTAATTCCAGTAATTACTATAGTTTTGTTTGCACTTTAATCAGTAGGTGTTATTGTTTATGAAAGAATATGATCAAACTCCACCAATTAACCCAATTCCTAATTTAATATTTGAGAATTTTGGTTTTACCAATCTAACTGAAATTCAGAAAAAAGCTTCTCCTATAATTTTACAAAAAAAAGATTGTCTTGTAATTGCTCCAACGGGTTCTGGAAAAACTGAATGTTCTGTAATCCCAATTTTTTCTTTGTTGAAAAAATCTAAAGCAATTGGCAAAATTAAAGCACTTTACATTACTCCTTTGCGTGCATTAAATCGTGATGTATTTAGAAGAATCACAAAATATGCTCACAAAAATGAATTATCTATTGAAATTAGACATGGCGATACTACACAAAAAGATAGAAAAAGAATTCGAGATAACCCGCCAGATATTCTGATTACCACTCCTGAAACATTAGTCATTCTTTTAACTCAAATCAAAATGTTGGATGCATTATCTGATTTAGAATGGATTGTGGTTGATGAAGTACATGAATTACTAGCTAGTGAAAGAGGCACTCAGCTTTCTTTGAGTATTGAAAGATTGGAATTAAATTCAAAATACCCTCTAACAAAAATTGGCTTATCTGCAACAGTGGGAAATTTTGAAGAAGCAGGGAAATTTGTTGTTGGCACTAAAAGAAAATGTGAAATCATTCGAGATACATCTGTAAGAAAATATGAAATAGAGATAAAATACATTGATGGAACAATTTCTGATGTAGCAGAAAAAATAATTGAATATGTTATGGATCTAGAATTAGATTCGCCTGTTCTTTTATTTACTAATACTAGAGGCGAATCAGAATTTTTAGCCTCAATTTTAAAAGAAAAATCATCTATGAATATTGAATTACATCATGGATCTCTATCAAAAGAGGTTAGAGAAGAAACAGAACAAAATCTACGAGACGGAAAACGTGGAATTGTCGTATGTACATCATCATTAGAATTAGGCTTAGATATTGGTTCAATTGAATTAGTGATTCATTACGGTTCTCCTAGACAAGTATCAAAATTAGTTCAAAGAATTGGAAGAAGCAGACATAATAGAAATGAATCTGCAAAAGGACTAATCATTACAAATAATTCTGATGATGAATTTGAAGCAAGAGCAATTATTGAACGAATTAAAGAAGGTTCAATTGAAGAACAAAAAATCCATACCGGTTCTCTTGATGTTTTGGCTCACCATTTAGTTGGATTATCAATGCAGGTTGGTGAAATTTCAGTTGAAGATGCATTTGAACTTGTTAAAAAAGCATATCCATTTAGAAATTTGTCGTTAGAACACTTTGTTGATGTTTTAGATTTACTTGATTCAAATTATTTGATATTTTTTGATCGAACTAAAATGACATTTTGGAAAAAAGGACGTGCTTTCAAATATTATTTTGAAAATCTTTCAACCATTCCAGATATTCTAAAATTCAAAGTTTTTGATAGTGTCGGAAAAAAAATCATTGGTTCCTTAGATCAAAGATTTGTTGGAGATTTTGGAGATTCTGGTAATATCTTCGTGTTAAAAGGTTCACAATGGAGAATTCTAAATGTTGATGAAAAATCATTTTCTGTAAATGTTGAACCATTTAGAGGTGGAGGAGTCACTGTTCCATATTGGGAAGGTGAAAGTATTCCTATTGACTATAATACTGCAAAAAAGGTGGGAAATTTTCGTAGCAAAGTAAAATCAGGCTCACTTGAATTAACCAATAACACTATTGAAAAATTAACTTTTAATGAAATTCCCGATGAATTCAATTTAGTTATTGAATCAAATAGATCACAAGGTTCAATTGTAATTCATTCGTGTTTTGGTACTAAAATTAATTCTACAATGTCAACATTACTTTCCTCAATGCTATCTTCCATATTGGGTTCAATAGTTGACACTCGTTCAGATGGATATAGAATTGTTTTATCATCAAGATCACGAATTTCAGAAAAGCTCTTTTTTGAAGTTCTAAAGGATGATTATGATTTACATTCTATGGTAACTGCATCTTTAACAGGTACTCATAATGTTAATTGGAGAACCTGGTGTGTTGCAAAAAAATTTGGAATTGTTGGACGTGGTGCAATTTATGAAAGAAAATCTGCCCGATTTTTGTATGAACGATATTCTAAAACTGCACTCGTTCATGAGGCCCTTCGTGAATTATTCCATGATAAATATGATTTAAAAAATACTGAAAAATTTCTAAAACAAATTCAGGATGATCAAATACATGTAAAATGGATTGAAGTTGATCAATTTTCAAAATTAGCAGAACCAATTTTAGATCATACTGCAAAATATTATTCATCTCCTGTAAATCTTGATAAGGGAATTCTTGATCTTGTAAAAGCTAGACTAGCAAAAACAAAACATCGATTAATTTGTGCTAGATGTGGAAAATGGGAACGTGTAGTTCAAACAAATGAGGTAAAAGATGTTTTAATTTGTCATTATTGTAAAGGTCGGCAAATCACAGCGACGTATTATTCTGATTATGATCTTCCAAAAATTATTCGTAAAAAGCATGATGGAAAGAAATTATCTCCTGATGAAAAACACAAGTTTGATCGTGCCTGGAAAGTCTCCTCATTAGTAGAAAATTTTGGGAAAATTGCTATTACCGTAATGTCTGGATATGGTGTGGGTGCAGATACTGCAGCTAGAATATTACGAAACATGGTGGATGAAGAATATCTATTCAAACAAATCTATGAAGCAGAGCGACAATATGTTGTAACTAGGGGTTTTTGGGATTCTTAATTCTTTTTTGTAATTTTTGAAAATGCTGTTAGAAATAATTCTATTCTACCTTCTAATCCTGCCTTGGCATTTAATCCTGTAATTGAAATAATTTCCCCTAGTTCACATTTGTCAATTAGTCTTGCTTGATTCCTCCATCCTTTAACCCATATTTGACCCGTATCATCTTCCACAAACATTTCTGAAAGTGAAATTGATTCACCTGTTTTTGTTTGNACNTCACGTCGTTCAGGNANTTTNAATACNATGGATTCAATACAATAATTTTCATTTACTTTNANNTCATTGATNTTTGTTCTAAACTGTGATAATGATGGAATTGATTCATCATTATCTAATTTTCTTACAAAAGAATTCTCATCAAGTGTNATTGANTTTCCATAAATTTTTGATGGCATACATTCGATAACATCCCCTTCTGCACAAATACTTGTTGAGTTTGAAAAATCACTNATATTGAAAATGTCTTTTTTATTATTTACTGCNACAATCATATTTTTTCCAGTCTCTGTTGTTGTAATTGAAAGAACTCTTGCAATTACTGGTTCAATTTCTCCTCCATCNATTTCAATAATNGTTGCATCATTTCCATGAATTTCTAATCCTTGATTTCCAGATTTTACTCTNACNCCAAGTAATCTTACTTTAGCNGACTGTGAAATCATATTTGGAACTGATGATTCNTCTTTTCCCCAAATAATTACTCTAATTCCACTNCCATCNTTGCCTTTTAGCCTCATTCTTAATGCTTTTCCAGGCTGACCTCGAGAATTTGTAAACTCCATTCCACTNATTGCNCCATCAATCATTCCTGATATTACAAGATCTTTTTGNCCTTCTTGTGATTCACTAACATCTTTTGTAATGGTATCTATAGTTGGAATCTCACTTTTTGTATCTGTAGTTTCAATATTTGAACCAGAACCAATGTTAATTGTTGGNGAACCATCAAGATCTGATTTNACATATGCCTTNATGATTTTGATTAAATCGCCAGGTTTTAGATTTTCAATTCCTGGTAGATTTGCTTTTTCATCCCATAGTTTTACACTAGCTGTTGAATTTGTGTCATATACTGTCATTGTTCTAAGATAAAATGGAGAACCATCTTTTCTTGAAAATTGTTTAGCAGGGGAAAGATTCAAAACNCTTGTTTCTAGTGANATTTCTTTTGCACCTGCGTATAGATCTTTTATACTTAATTCTACTTTTTGTGGTTCTGATAATGTAATTCCNTAATCTGATGCAATTAAAAANANTGCNCCTTGATCAGTTAAATAACCTGCACCNATTTTTTCTTTTTTTAGTTTAATTTCCCCNTCGATAACTTCCTTAGTTAATTCTGGTTTCTGTTCAATTAATTTTTCAATNAAATTTTCAAATTCAGACAACNTATTTTTGTTAAACTTGTTCTATTAATAAAAATTTCATTCATTCAACAACCATTTTCTATCNTCAAAAAGATCGCAAAANCAATTTAATTTCTTTTNCAATTTTTTAGAAATGAATTTTTTGAAATTTATANCATATTTCATTTAAATNCANTCAAATNTTCTAATAATNTCCTTGATTCATCTCATTAACTAAATTAATAGGAAGATTGCAGATTTGTTGTGTCNTGTATTGATGTAGTTCATCTATCAAAATNATATGGTTCAATCAAAGCTGTAGATGATATNGAATTTTCAGTTAAATCTGGTCAAGTTTTTGGATTCTTAGGCCCAAATGGGGCTGGAAAATCNACAACCATNAAACTTCTTACTACCTTAATTTCNCCTTCTAGTGGTTCTCTATCAATTTTAGGAATAGATGCAATAAAAAATCCTTTGAATGTTCGTCACAAAACAGGAGTTNTTTTACAACANCCTAGTTATGAACCAACTTTAACTGTCGAAAAATCTCTTGATAAATATGGAATGATGTGGAATGTTCCTAAAACTGAACGTAAGAAAAGAANGGAACAACTTTTAGTAGATTTTGATCTAGTTGGAATTCGTAAAAAAAGAAATGAAGATCTTTCAATTGGTCAAAGAAGAAGAGTACAAGTTGCTCGTGAATTTATGCATGATATGGAACTTTTATTTTTAGATGANCCAACTGTTGGATTAGATCCAAATGCTAGAAGAAAATTATTAAATTATTTAAAAAATAAAGTTAAAACTGGATTAACNATATTTTATACCACACATATTNTAACNGAAGCTGAATATCTCTGTGATGAAATAGCAATTATTGATAAAGGAAAAATAATTGCAATTGATTCNCCTAATGCNTTAAAAACAAGATTTGGAAAAGAAAAAACCATTAACATTCATTTGTTTGAAAATCAACCACAAGTTTCTTCTTTATTATCTGGAATTTTAGATTGTAAAATTNATTTTGAAAANGGNACAAATATCATTATTCATTCGGAACAATCGGAATNTGTATTGTTAAAAGTATTGAAAATACTTAATGATAATNATATTGAGATTGAAGATTTATCGGCTGTTCCAACAAACCTTGAAGACATCTTTTTAAAAATGGTGAAAGAAAATACATCCAATAATTAGANTAGTAAATAGAAATCTAACAATTTCTCTTAANCCTGGATTTTTAATTTGGCAAGTAATTTTNCCTTTAATCTATATTTTTGTTGCAGGTTATGCATATGCTCCATTGATCAATGATGTCCCATTTGGTGGAAAAGNTCTTGACTATCCAGCATTTTTGGCATCTGGGATGATTGGATTTAATATCATGAATAGNACACTAATTTCTGGTATTCTAATTTGGAATGACCGAAAACATGGCATGTTTGAACAAATTATGTCTGGACCATTCACAAGAAGTCACTATATTCTTAGTAATATTTTCACTATAGGTATTGTTGGATTAGTTAGTGCATCATTGATAGCAGTAGTTGGTTATCCCGTATTTTTNGAATCTGTNGAATTTTCNTTATATACAATNCCAATTCTTGTTTTTGGTGCNATTTGTGGTTCAGTATTGTTTGGTTCATTAGCATCAATAATTTCTACTCGAATTCACTCCAGNGAAGGATTTAATGTAATTATCAACACTGTTTTCTTATTCTTTGCTTTTGTCAGTACTGCATTTTATCCTGCNGATGGTGCCCCTGAACCATTACGTTCTGCATTTTATCTTAANCCGTTAACTTATTTGGTTGATGTCATCAGGGCTGGAATTTTTGGTGATATTACTGACTTTGTAATTTTAGAAATGTTAATTCTTGTTGGAATTGCNTCTGTNCTNTTTATTGTTGCTTCAAAACTCTTAACAAAACTTGATTTCTAAATNTNAAAATTATTTTTTAATAAAGTAGCCCGGGCCAGACTCGAACTGGCGTCACGGGCTTCAAAGGCCCATATGCTTGACCGCTACACTACCGGGCTGCAATACCCANCACTTCCATTCCCTTAATGAACTTTTTATTTNAATCAGAAAAAACTAAAAAAAATTGTTTGACATNAGAATACAAATCCACATTNTCAAGTAATTTTTGTGATTCTAGTTTTTCAATAAGTTTTTCTTTGTCGAATAATCAGTGAAAGTGTAATGGGNGGAGTAAAAGTTGTTGTTTATGGATTAAGTACTGAGGGATATGCTATTGCATCTCAAATGGCAATCAAAGGTGCAGATGTTTACATTATTGATGAATCAACNCCTTCAGCAATTTCACTAAAATCTGAAATAGCTAAAACTTATCCAAATGTTTCATCNCTAAAAGAAGATGAACCGTTATTGGCTATGGANCCAATTGATGTTGCTATTTCNAAAGCCCAGTATCTGTTTTTTACACCGAGAATCAGAAAAACAGGNCAGGATATCAAAACAGAAATCCATTCCAAATTCAAAGATGCTNTAACCTCATTAAAGAAAAANAGTTCAGTAATTTTCACACTTCCTACGGGATTTGGAGGTAACAATGAAAANATCTCATTATTGGAACATGTAACTGGTTTAGAGNTTGGAAAACAAATTTCATATTTTTATTATCCATTAGAAGATCTTAATCAACAACCCAAAATTATTGGATCTTTTAATGGAAAAGAAGATCCTGTTTTNTCTGATTTACTTACAACTGATAAAAAAGAGAAGAAATTTGTAGCTATTTCTTCGTCAGAACATTTTCACGCAATTGATATTTTATCAAGATTTTCAAGTTTGTGTGGTGTTTTAGANGTATGCAAATATGCACAAGATGAAATTACCAAAAATGATTTATCATCTGATGATTTTCAAGAAATATTTCTAGATGATATGATTAAAGGATTGCTTGATTTAAAATCTCTAGGNTCTTCATTTGAAGGCACAAATTCTCTTATGTATTTGATAAATGGAAGTGTTAAGGGAATTGATGGATATGTTAAACGATTAATTGATGAAATTCGTGCAACNTTAAAGAAAAATGAACTNAAAGCAAGTAGAACAAAAATTGCATTGTCTTGGACACTTGATCAACATGTAATGCGTGGTGATAAAATTGAGATGCTACAAAATTTGACTTCTANANTACGTGACTANATTGGTGATGTTGAAGCTTATGAAGATCCAAANTTTGATCTATTTCACAGNGACAAAACTACTATTGTTGTAGCCTGCTCAAAACTTGATTTTGATAATATTGAAAAAACTAAACAGGATTCTAGCTTAATTATCGTTAAAGCCAACCCATTATTTGATATAANTCAATAATAGTATAAATTAGCTTAATTATTATTTTGTTTGAAATGTCAAGTGAATTCGATTCTGATGAAATTCCNGTAAACGTAAAATCTGAAAATAAANATGAAAACAATTCCAATGAGTCTAGTGTGGATGATGAAAGAANTNTAGAAATAACAGAACATGAAAAAGATCCTGAATCTTCACAAACAAATATTGAAGATTTAACGAAATTATTAGATTTAGAAAAACAAAAAGTAATTNAGACAGANGAAAAATTAAAANATGTTTTAGCAGATTTTCAAAACCTTTCTAGAAAAACTCAATCTGATATTGAAAATGGTGTTAATGCAAAAATTGATGAATTTGTATTAGATTTTTTAAAAATTTATGATGATTTTGTTAGAGCCAAAGAAGTATTTTCTGAAAATAAAATTAATACTGATGGGTTANATTCAATTTTAAAAAATATGGATTCTTTATTGAAAAAATATCAGGTAATTCCAATAGATGCTTTAGGTGAAATTTTTGATCCAAATNCTCATGAAGCCATATCCATTATTACTGATCCTGATTTAGATGATAATACAATTACAAAGGAGATCAGGAAGGGATATATTTCTCAAAAGAGGGTTGTAAGACCTACGTTGGTAGAAATTTCAAAAAAAGGATGATAAAATATGNCAAAAATTATAGGNATTGATTTAGGAACAAGTAACTCTGCAGCAGCAGTTGTAATGGGTGGTAAACCTACAATTATTCCTGCAGCAGAAGGNGCAACCGTTGGAGGAAAAGCATTTCCATCAGTTGTAGCATTTTCTAAAGANGGTGAGCTTTTAGTTGGTGAGCCTGCACGTAGACAAGCAGTAACAAATCCTGAAAATACAGTAGTTGCTGCAAAACGAAAAATGGGTTCAGATCATTTNTTTAAAATTCAAGNNAAAGACTACAAACCTCAACAAATTTCTTCATATATTCTACAAAAAATAAAAAAAGATGCAGANGCATTTGTTGGCGAACCTGTTGAGAAAGCAGTAATTACAGTTCCTGCATATTTTGATGATAATCAACGTCAAGCAACAAAAGATGCTGGANTAATTGCAGGTCTTGATGTTGTAAGAATAATTAATGAACCTACAGCAGCATCATTGGCATTTGGATTAGACAAAACCAATGAAGATATGAAAATTCTTGTCTTTGATTTTGGTGGTGGTACATTAGACGTTACTATCATGGAAATGGGNGGAGGTGTCTTTGAGGTAATGAGTACTTCTGGAGATACTCAATTAGGTGGAACNGANATGGATAAAGTTCTAATTGATTTTATCNCTGACGAGTTTAAGAAAAAAGAAGGAATTGATCTTTCACAAGATACAACTGCAATNACAAGAATTAGAGAAGCAGCAGAAAAAGCAAAAATTGAATTATCCACAGTAATGGAAACCGATGTTAATTTACCATTCATTTCTCATGATCCNTCTTCAGGANCTAAAAATCTTGAANTAAGAATTACTAGAGCAAAATTAGATGAATTAATTGGACCAATTGTTGAACGATGCAAACCTTCTGTTTTGAAAGCTCTTGAAGATGCAAAAATCANCACTTCTGAAATTAACAAAATTGTAATGGTTGGAGGCCCAACAAGAATTCCTCTTGTTAGAAAATTTGTCAGTGAANTANTTAGTAAAGAAGCTGAGTCAGGAGTTGATCCTATGGAGGCAGTGGCAATGGGTGCAGCAATACAGGCTGGAATTATTGCTGGAGATGTTGCAAGTGATATTGTCTTACTTGATGTTACTCCATTGACATTAGGAATTGAAACTTTAGGTGGTGTTAGAGAGCCTCTAATTGAAAGAAATACTACAATNCCAACATCAAAAAGNAAGGTTTTCACAACTGCAGCTGATAATCAAACAGCAGTTACAATTCATGTTGTTCAAGGTGAACGACCAATGGCNACTGATAATGTTTCTTTAGGAAGTTTTAATCTCACTGATTTACCNCCTGCNCCAAGAGGAGTTCCTCAAATCGAAGTTAAATTTGATATTGANGCAAATGGAATTATCAATGTAACTGCAAAAGATCTTGGAACACAAAAAGAAGCAAAAATAACAATTGAATCATCATCAAAATTATCTGATGAAGAAATTGAAAAATTAAAAGAAGATGCAGAGAAATTTTCTGACGAAGACAAAATGAAGAAAGAAAAAATTGATCTCAAAAATGAGGCTGAAAGTTACATTTACACTACAGAAAAATTGGTTAACCATGATCTTAAAGATAAAATTTCTCAAGAACAAGGAATCAAAATTACTGATGCTGTCAAAGAAGTAAAAGAAGTATTGGACAAAGAATCTGAGGAATTAAAACCTAAACTTGATGCATTACAATCTTTAGTTAATGAAGTAACNACTGAACTTTACAAGAATGCTNCTCCTCCNCCTGGAGCTGAAGGACAACAGGATGCTGGAGCTGAAGGACAACAGGATGCTGGAGCTGAAGGACAACAGGATGCTGGAGCTGAAGGACAACA
>PBZV01000016.1 GCA_002730325.1 Nitrososphaerota archaeon | reverse complement strand
TACACCTGAAGTAGAGGCTACAGTAGAAACTACACCTGAAGTAGAGGCTACAGTAGAAACTACACCTGAAGTAGAGGCTACAGTAGAAACTACACCTGAAGTAGAGGCTACAGTAGAAACCCCNNTGGATATTGAATCTAATGATTCAGAACCATTAGAAGAGTANTCACTCTTTTTTTCATNTTTTTCTTTTTATTTNTTTTCCAATTGTATTGGATTACATTATAATATCATTTGAGATTATTATTATGTCATGAAAGATCTTTANCGTTTACTTCCTGAAGAAATGGAACAANTAGTAGTTGATATGGGATACCCTAGNTATAGNGCAGATCAAATTTTACTTCCACTTTATTACAAATTCCCAAAAAATCTATCTGAAATAAANCAACTTCCAAAAAAAATGAGAGAAGAAATGATTGAAGCTGGATATGTGATAGGTTCTGCAAAACAAATTCATGAAGTTGTAAGTGANGATNNGGATACGACTAAGTTGTTACTTCAACTAACTACNACTTCTGTAGAGACGGTTCTAATGCAATATTCTTCATCAAAAATTGGTGGNCATCCAAGATCAACAATTTGTGTTTCTACACAAATTGGATGTGCTATGGGNTGTGTATTTTGTGCAACNGGACAAATGGGGTTTGAAACAAATCTTGCAGCTGANGAAATTGTATCTCAAGTAATTCATTTTGCTGAAATTCTACAGAAACGAGGAGAACATGTTACTAACTTAGTTTTTATGGGAATGGGAGANCCGATGGCAAATTANGATGAAATGATTCGNGCTGTAAAAATTTTAACTCATGATAGAGGTTTTGGTCTTGGACAACGNCATATCACAATTTCTACNATTGGAATNCCTTCTGGAATAGATAAGTTGGCTGAAGAAAATTTNCAGATTGGCCTTGCTNTTTCACTTCATGCTCCAAATAATGAATTACGAAAAAAATTGGTACCTACAGCAGGACCNAATTCTGTTGAAGATATTATTGATGCAGGGANAAGATATTTTCAAAAAACNGGACGTCGTGTGACGTTTGAATATGCATTAATGGCAGGAATAAATGACTCTCCTAAAATTGCTAAAGAANTNTCTTCACTTTTGCAAGGAAATGGTTCACATGTAAATTTNATTCCCATCAATCCTACAGCTGGTGATTTTAAACGNCCATCACAAGAAAGCGTACTTGAATTTGAACAAATTTTATCTAATGCTGGTGTAAATTGCACTGTTCGTGTGGANAAAGGAACCGAAATCTCAGCAGCATGTGGTCAACTTAGAACCGATATTGATAANATTTCAAAATAGTTCTAAGTGTTAAAATAGGGCTTTTGGAGATTTGAGACTAAATGGCAACTAAGAAATCTTCTGGTCGTTCACANGGATTNAAACACAAATCACGATCTGTAATGAAGAAAAANGCCCCGCGAGGAGTTTCATTTCTGTTACGTGAATATCAAGAAGGTCAGCAAGCNTTAGTNATCATTGATCCTAGACAACACAAAGGATTACCACATAGACGNTATCACGGTAAAGTAGGTGTTGTTACAAATGTTGGTAGACGTGCTATTACNCTNAGTGTAAAATTAGGTAATAAACCAAAAACCTTAATCACTAGATTGGATCACATAAAACCATTCGGTGTATANATATGGAAGAAGTACAAAAGAAACAAGCAATTTCTCTTTCAGAAGTTAAAGAAATTTTAGGTAAAGTCGATGTTGAAGAGATGGATCAAATCCAACGCTGGACATATGATTATGTTTCAAAATTTGTAACAACTGATGCAAAAGTTGCAAAGGATATGAAAAAACAACTCATTAAAGAATGTGAATTAACAGAAGATGAAGCTGTTGAAATCGTAAATATTAGACCAACTAGTATGGCNGAACTACGTTCTTTTACATTTGGTTGGAAAAAATTAATTNTGTCTGAAACTCTAGAAAAAATGCTCAAAATTATTCAGGAGCACTCGTAGTTTTCNAGGNGTATTTTATTTTGTATCGGGCACAATCCCCACCTAGAAGATATGAGGAATATGCATTTGTTTTAGATTATNACACTAGAGGTAAATCNCTTACNGTACGTGGAAAAGATGGAATTATCATAACCGCAATTGGTGAGGANCGTTTAACTCTCTTGGANGTTCTTGGAGTTCCAAATTCTACATTTGAANTAGGTGAGAAAATCTATATCGGAAAAGAAGGNAGAACTAAAATTTTNTCTGTTTTGGGAAAGATGGATTATGAAAAAATTTCNTCATCAGCACAAAGTGAATTAGAAACAGTTGTAGAAAATATTGTTACAATAAATGAATCAAGATTTGTTGATTATCTAAATAAAGCACAACCATTAACTCCAAGAATTCATGCNCTTGAATTAATTCCTGGAATTGGGAAAACNTACATGAAAATAATGCTTGAGGAACGAGAACAGAAAAAATTTGAAAGTTATCAAGATTTACAAGAACGTGTTGGATTCAANGAACCAGTAAAACACATTTCACAAAGAATACTGGATGAAATTACTGGGNAAAGTAGAATGAATCTCTTTGTAAAGCGATGATAAAACGTAAACTGTTAGGACAACATTTTCTCAACTCAAATTCNATAGCAACATCAATTGTTTCTGAAGCTAAAATAACAAAAAATGATGTTGTTTTTGAGTTAGGAACTGGTTTGGGAATTTTNACTCCTTTACTATGCACAAAAGCAAAAAAAGTAATCTCAGTTGANGCTGATCAAACTCTAATTAAAAATGCAAAATCTNTATTTTCTAATCTTGAAAATCTTGTTTTAAAATATGGAGATGGATTAAANGAAAAAGATACTTTTTCAATTTTTGTATCTAATTTACCNTATTCTAGAAGNAAAGATGCTATAGAATGGCTTGCTCAGTCTTCTTTTTCACATGGTGTAATAATGGTTCAAAAAGAATTTGCTGAAAAATTACTTGCAAAATCTACAAAAAACAGAAAAGCAATTAGCATAACTGCAAATTATGCCTTTGAAATTGAAAATATCTTAAAAGTAGGTAAAAATAATTTTTCTCCNCCNCCTAAAGTTGANTCTGTAATTTTAAAAATNACTAAAAAAAATTTNATGAAAAAAGATCTTATNCAAACAATCAACAAAATTTTTTCATATAGGCGAAAAACAGTAAAAAATATTCTAAAACAATTTGATAAAGAAACTGTAATAGATAAACGAGTAGATGATCTTTCAGGAGATGAGATAGTTAANNTTGCAAATCAAATCCTTGAAAGATGAANNATATCCTCCTTCTGAGGATACTTTTTTCATAACTGAAAACATTGAAAATGAAAAAGGAGATTTTGCTTTAGATGTTGGAAGTGGTTCTGGNTATCTGACAAAACTACTTTCAGAGAATTTTTCATATGTTGTTGGGACTGATATCAATNATAATGNTCTAAANCAACAAACCTACAAAACTCAAAATCTNATTTGTTGTAATGGNTCTGATGCNNTAAAAATNAAATTTGATTTTGTTGTTTGTAATTTACCTTATCTTGCTACNGATGAAATTTTAGATGTTGCAACAGATGGNGGTATTGAAGGATTTGAGATTCCTAAAAAAATCTTTGATTCAGTGTGTAATAATATCAAGGAAAATGGNAAATTTATTTTTGTAACTTCTTCTTTGTCAAATTATCAAAAATTGATTNANTATATTCAAAAATTAGGTTTGAAACCTCGTATAATNGCAAAAAAGAAANTATTTTTTGAAGAACTAATTCTTGTAGAAGCTAGAAATTAATTATTTTCTTAATCTTTCTTTNGCATATGTGATTATTGCATCTGTCATNTGAGTAGTTGATGCATTTCCTCCAATATCCCATGTNACTGTATTTCCTTCATTGATTACTTGTTCAGTTGCACCAAATATTGCNTCTCTGATATCTTTTTCACCNAGATATTCNGCCATCCAAGCTCCTGACAAAACAGTTGCAGTTGGGTTGACTTTATTTTGTCCTGCAAATTGTGGTGCACTTCCATGTGCTGCTTCAAACATTGCAAAATTATCTCCCATATTGGCCGAATANATTAATCCAATTGAACCAACTAANCCTGANGCTAATTCTGAAATAATATCCATAAACAAATTAGTACTNACTAGAACTGCTCCATTGAATTGTTCTGGNGCAACAACCATTTGTTGTGCCATATTGTCAATGTAAATTTCTGATAATTCTACATCTGTTCCNTCTGTTGCTCTTTGTGCAGATTCCCAAAAAATTCCATCTGTTTGTTTTAGAATATTTCGTTTAGTAATTGCCACCATTTTTTTCATGTTATTTTGTTTTGCCCAATTCATTGCAGAATTTAGGAATCTNTCACATCCTTGTTTTGTNATTTTTCTAATTGCAATTGCNGCATCGTCTGTAATTTTNGNTTCAATTCCTGTGTAGAGACCCTCTGTTGCTTCTCTAAAACAAACACAATCAAGTTTTCTATCTGGTGTTAANCTNTCAAAAGTTTTAGTTGGTCTAATGTTTGAATATAATTCAAATTTTTGACGAAGAGTTACTGCAACACTTCTTGGAGCTCCTGGAATTGGAATTGTTGTGGTAGGTCCTTTGAAACATGCATCAGATTCTTCTAAATNTCTTATTGTCTCATCTGGAATGTATGATTTGTCTTTTCTNCCATTCTTTTCCCATTGNTCTGANCCTGCTTCACAAAGAATAATTTCTGACTGAAAATTACATTCTTTTAAAATTTTTAGCATNGAATCTACTACTTCTGGACCAATACCGTCNCCTTTCATTATTGCAACTTTTTTACTCATTATACNCAGTTTTGAGAGATTNATTATTTAATTCTACCCAGATAATTTTGCGACGAGTGAATTTATTTACAGATCAATTCTAGACTTTTTGTGCGGGGATCGCCTAGCCTGGTAGGGCGTAGGATTGCTAATCCTATGTCCGCAAGGACACGGGGGTTCAAATCCCCCTCCCCGCGCCATTAAAACTTAATAGACGGATTTTGTAAGTTTGATTTATGGGACGAAGAAAAACACAAAAAATCATTCGTACTGGTCCAAAAAATGCAACTACTGGTATGTGTCCACTTTGTAAAACAATCGGTAAAATATTTGTCCTCGGCCAGCCTGGAGAGGAACGCGCTAAGTGTGAAAAATGCCGTCAAGAATTTGAATTATAAAATCATCTTGAGCCTGTATCTACAAACTTTTACCCATAACTTTTTAAGACAAATTTCTCCTGATAGATAATTATGAGTTCAGAAGCTGAAACCATTTACGAACGAGTTGCAAAACTTGAAGATGAAACGGCATTACTTAGAAGCGAAATAGATATTCTCAAAAGAGCATTAAGAAATAAAATCGCTCGTCATGAAATTTCCATGATAAAACAAGGGAAAGAAGTTAATTCTATTATTGATTAATTTTTATTTTTATACTTCTAATTAATTCTAAAACAAAATCAATATCTTCTGCATTTGGATTTATTTCTAAATACTTGTTCAAATATTTTAAAGCAATCTCCGAATTTTGTAATCTTTCTTCTAAAATTCCTTTATCTCTAATATCATCAGGGGATTCTGGTTCAATTGATAAAACCATGTTAACACATTGTAATGCTTTATCATAAACAAATGACTGAATGTATGAGTTCTTCAAATTACGAGTTAGTCTGACAAGAATTTGTTCATCATCAACTTCATCTAGAAATTCTGGTTTAAATTCTACTTCTCCTCCAAAATTATTATCTAAAATTTCTTCTAAATCATCAATGTCTAATAACCTCCCGTCATAAAATGGATCTAATATCATTTCTTCATTATATTTTACTAAAATGTGTCCTGGGAATCCTATAATTTTTAATTTTAACCCAATAAATTTTGCAACTTCGGTATAAAAAATTGAAATTGTAATTGGTAACCCAACTTTTTTGTCTATCACTTCATTTAGGAAATTATTTTTTGGGTTGTAGTAATCATCATCATCTCCACTAAATCCTAAATTTTCAAAGAGATGTTCGTTTAACATTGAAATCAAATATGTTGGATTTTTTACATCGTTGATGGATTCTTTTAATGACATTCCAATTCTACTAATTTCATTGATATATTCATCAACATTCAGATCTGGATATTCTAAAATCTGAGAAAATTTTAAACATTTTTCAACCAAATTAAAATTTGGATTTTTTACAAAAGAAACCCACTCAGCAACAAATGGATCAAATTTTTCATCCAATTATACCAGGCTCAATTTTTTGAGATAAAGTTGAGGATCTT
Organism: Nitrososphaerota archaeon; assembly: GCA_002730325.1. Classification (GTDB taxonomy): domain Archaea; phylum Thermoproteota; class Nitrososphaeria; order Nitrososphaerales; family Nitrosopumilaceae; genus Nitrosopumilus. The sequence goes on along the minus strand of PBZV01000016.1, from coordinate 1,195 downwards.
TTAATTCTCTGGTGTTAGGTGGCATTTCAATTATTTTCTTGAATGTATCCTTACCTAGTTTTTCGTAGACTGTTTTTGTAAAGTCTTTTCCCATATTCTTTCTAATTTGATATGATGAGAAATCTGTTCCCATGAATGTAGTGAGATAATTTTGAAAATCTTTGTCATCTTTTAAGATATTTTCAATTACAAATCCTGCCATTCCTTCCATTGCAGTAAATGCAGCATGATGTTGTTGGATTGGAACAAGCCATTTTTTGTAAATTCCTAATAGTTCTGGAACCAAATTCCCTATTTTTGGATCCATTTCAACATGTGTAAATGTCATAACATCTGGTCCTATCTGTTCAATAAGAAAATGGTCTGGATTCAAAAAGAAAAATAAATTTGCTTTTTTTGCAAATGGAAAATCATCTGGTACTGCCTGTAATTGACAATACTCTGAAAGTTCATTTACAATTTTAGTATCAAGTGATAAAATAATTCCTGCCAATTCTTCATTTATTTTATTTACTTCTCTTGCAGCATCCATGTTAATTTGCTGTAGATTTTCTTGTGTAGAATGAATCAATTCTTCTAGAACTGTCATTTTCACTGCACCAAAATACCCTGAATTCACATTTTCAAAATTTGATTCATATGGTTCACCTTGTTTGTGTAAAATGATTTGTGGATATCGTGATAAAATGAATTTGTTGAGGTAAATTTCTCCATCAAGATAGTCTCCATATGTTGTCGTAATTTTAGAAATGTATTGAATTGCGTATGTTGAATACACAAAATATTTCACTGTATCTTGTTGCATTAATTCTGCAATTTTTTTAAAATTTTCTTTTGCAACTGCATTAAATAATTCTGTTACAAATTCTTTTGATTCTTTATCTGAAAAAACTTTTTTTCCTTTTATTCTCTTTAATTCCTCTAGTTCTGGAAATTTTAATTGGATGTTATCTGGAACTTTTATGCCTAGAAATTCTTCTATTTTACCTCTAAATTCTGGAATTACTTCATTTGCAATATCTTCTAATTTTTTGAATTCTACTTTTCCTATAATATCATCTCTTGCCTTTGATGCTAATTCTATGATCTCTTTTTCTTCATCAATCTCAACTGCTAATTGTCCAAACAATGCTTCAGCAAATTCTTGGAATTCTCCCAAATCATCTAAAATTTAAAAATACTACATTTAATTTTT
>PBZV01000015.1 GCA_002730325.1 Nitrososphaerota archaeon | reverse complement strand
AAAGAGTTTTCTGGATTTTTTATTTCTTCAAATGATGATCCTTCGTGAACCATCCATCGTTCTACATTATCCCTCATTCTACTCATTATGATATTATTCTTGATCTAGTACTATATGATTCTAAATTTAATGACCACAGGTCTAAATTTCCAATATTTCTAAATTCGAATTTAGAAATATCTGTTATCTTTACCTGTAAACACAATCTTTCAAATATTCACATTAAATCCTGAATCAAAATCTGGAATTGATGAGGCGATGAAAATATTGAGAAGAATCCCTATGACCATCATTATTACTCCCAAATACAAACAATTCCTTGCTTTTCTTGGATCGTCATGACGTATGATAAAAAAAGCAATAATTCCACCAATCATTCCAAAAAATATTGGTAACAACAACCATCCATTACTTCTAGGTTTTTCTGGATATGACATGACTTTATACAGTTATTTCGTATTAACTGTTTTTTTATGTAACTGTGTAATTTCAATTTCTACTGTTTCTAGTGGATCTTCTACCTGGTTACGCTTAATTGAAAACATTTTTGGTTTTTCAAAGTCATCTGTGCAGTCAGGACATGCATAAACTAACACTCTATGTTCATTTGGAGCTTTTGGATTAGATAATCTTGGATAATATACTAATCTAGCACTACAATCCACACAATATCTATTGGCTCTTCTAGTCCTGACCAATGTAATCCTCCTGCATCATTATAGATATGCGATCATCTATTAGATCTAAGTTGTCTAATAGTGTCAACCAATTACTTTCAACCGATCAATATTTCTAAATTCGAATTTAGAAATATATTTTGTTACTCTTGAATATGTAATCACATTTATGAAAAATTAATGTTTCATTATTCGAATTTAGAAAGAAGCGCCGCCCATCAGACTTGAACTGACGACCGTCCGATTAACAGTCGGATGCTCTACCACGCTGAGCTAGGGCGGCAACAAATTTGTAACTCGATAAAAGTGATTTAATCCTTGCTACTGTTATAAAATAGACAAAAATCTTAATGTCTGTTAATTAAATTTGGCAAAAAATTCTTTAATTTCTTTAGAACGACTTTCAACTAACCCTACAATTTCTAAATGCTCATCTGATGTAGGGTCCCTCTTCTGTGAATATTGAAACGCACTAAGTATTGAACCAACTAGTTCTCCTACAAAAAACCCACATAGAAAATCTCCAACATTTTGACAATCCCATATGTCTCCGACTGTTGGCGACACTCCTGCTGATTTGTATGCTTCAAGAGTTTGGTCTATGAATTCAGTTGTTGTTTTCACAAATTCTGGATCGATGTTCATTAGTTAACTTTAAGATTTTATTTTTCTAAGCCTTTCTTCTTATCAAAAACATAGATACCATCAAGGAAAACTCTATGATCTTTATTTTTTACTTTTGTTTTTAATTCAATATTTGCAGCAGTTTGTGTAATGTCTGTCCACACTTCTCCGGTAAGAATGACGTCTTCTCCTTTTGGAATAACTTTGGTGTTTCCAACAATTTTGGTTTTTCTTGGAGCTCTTTCCCCCTGGAAGTTTTCAATTAGAATCTCTTTACCATCTACTTTGACTGTAATTGGAAAGTGTGCAAAAACGACTTTCATTTTAATTGTATATCCTACAATTAATCCTTCACAGATGTTTCTGATGATTGATCTGGCGGTGTGTAAAATAGCATAATCTCTTTTTTTATCTCCCATTGATTTCAGCAAAATTTTGTCCTCTGAAATCTCAATGTTTACTGGAATAGTACGAAAACTTTTGAATGTTTTACCTAATGGCCCTTCAAATGATAACATGTGTTTTTTTTGAGTTACTTTGACCCCTTCTGGAATATCTACCTGGTCTTGGAATTTTTCAAGTTGATTAGTAGACATATCCGATTAAAAATCCTCCAATTCCTTTTTGTACTGCTTCGTGATGTGACATTACACCTTGATTTGTTGTTACTAGTAACATTCCTCTATCATATGCTGGCAAGTATTGTTGTTCCCAACTATTGTACTCGTCAGTTTTTACTTTGAATCTTGGTGAGATTGCTCCACATTTTGTGATTTTTGCCAATAATTTAATCTTGAATTTTCCTCCTCTTTTATCATCAATATGTTCAAACTCTCCAATGTATCCGTCTTTTTGAAGAGTTTTGAGAACTTCAATTCCTAATTTTGATGTTGGAAGAACTAAACAATCGTTATTTCTTCTTGCTTCATTATTGTAGAGTGTGACAAATAAGTTTGCTAAAATATTAGTTGCTGGCATATTATATCATCGATTTTTCCTGAACCCTAAAGATGTTGCTACTTCTCTGAAGCATCGTCTACATAACATTAAATCATATTTTTGAATAACTGCTGTATAATCTCCACATCTTTTACACCATCTTGAACCTCTACCAAAGTCATGTTTTTTTCTTCCTGTAAATTCATAGGATCTATCTTTTGCCATTATGCTACTGTCACTCCAAATTCTTTTGTAAGATAATCCTTTGCTTCTTGATTTGTAATTACATGTGTTTTTCCAACACTTGCTTTGTGTTTACTTCTTGTTCTAACTGCATAACCTGGTCTAGATAATGTAACAGAAATTCCAAGACCTAAAATTCCAATTGATGGCTCATACTTTACATCTGGAATGTCTATGTGTTCTTTAATTCCAAATGAATAATTTCCAAAATTATCAAATGATTTTCCATTAACAGTATTTCCTTTTGCTTCTAAGAGTCTTTTTAGTAATGCAACTGCATCGTCGCCTCTAACTGTGACTGCTACTCCTATTGGTTCACCTTTTCTAACACCCCAATCTCTTTGTGTTTCTTTAGCAAAACGTGCAGATGGTTTTTTACCTGAAATTTGTTCTAATGCCCTTTTTGCAATTTCAATAATATCTCCAGATTTACCTAAACCCATGTTTAGAACTACTTTTTCTAAGTAGATTTTTTTCATTGAAGATTCTGTTGTTTGAGACATATGATCACTTTATTTGAATAATTGGCTCCTCTTTACCTATTGTCATAATAATATCAGCAGGAATCTCAATTTTTCTGTCTTCTAATGACAAAATAATTCTCTTTGGAAGAATGAATGTTCCTTCTTCCACAGTTTCAATTTTACCTATTTGCCCTGAGTTGACACCACGTATTACTAAACTATGAGAGCCTGCTTCTAATTTGATTACTTCGATAATTTTACCTTCTGGAATTTGAATTAAACATGTATCCCCTACACTTACTTTTGTATCGGAGATTATTGAACGACCGTCATGAAAACCTATTTGCATTTTACCTTTATTGATTGTAGTTTTACTTACAACCGTTACAAGTTTTTTAGTTTTTTCTGACTCTTGAATTTTAATTGGTTTTAGAATTTTACCTTCTGTTGGAACTAGACGATAAATATCTGAAACATTTTCTAATTCTATAACATCCATTAATCCAATTGAATGATGAAGTGATTTTCTTACTACCCCATCAATCTTTACTTTGCCTGAATAAATTGAAGTTTTTGCTTCTCTGAGACTTGTAACTATCTTTAATGTGTCTCTTAGAAAGACTGCTGTAGGAATTGAATAACTTTTTTTGTGTGACCCTGGTTTTACTGTGATAACAAATCGTTTGTCTTTTCTTGTGATGCCCCAGAACAGTGGAGCCATTTGACGTTTGAGTTTTTTACTACCTGCAATACTTACCATTAATTCTCATCTTCCTTTTTTTTGGTTTTCTTTACTCCTTTTGTTTCTTTAGGATCTTCTTGTTTTGTTTCTTTAGGANCTNCTTGTTTTGTTTCTTTAGGTTGTTTTNTNGGATCTTTNCCTTCAAGTTTTGNCATTCTCCATTTNTCACTTGTGTTAAGTGATGTAACCACTAGATTTGAAGTATGAATATAAACATCGAATTTNTCTCCTTTTGTTTTTTCTTTTTTAATTCCTTCAACTGCAATACTACTTTTTGNTGTAGATATTTTTGCTACTTTTCCTTCNACTCCTTTGAACTCTCCTCTAAGAATTGTAATACTGTCGCCTTCTACAACTCTNACACTTTTTTTACCATATTTTTTATGAAGATCTTTTGATAATGTACTGCCTAATTGTTTACTACGTGTNTGNAACGTTGCTTGATAAATTTGATTATTTCNCATTTTTGTTGGTTTCATTTTATCATACCACCATTGATGCCAAGTTAGCTACTCTTGGCCATTTTTCTGAAGCTTCTGCTGCAACTGGTCCTTTGATGTCTGTTCCTTTTGTTTCTCCTTCTGGAGTGATTAATACTGCTGCATTATCTTCAAAACAAACTCTTACACCATTTANTCTACGAACTGCATACTTTTGTCTTACAATAACTGCACCNTACACTTGTTTTCTTAANTCTGCNGGACCTTTCTTAACTACTACATTACAAAAGTCTCCAACTGATGCTGAAGGTAATCTTGATGCTCTTGTTTTATGTCTTGGAACGTTAATAACTTCTAAAATTTTTGCACCTGAATTATCTGCACATACAATATTTGCTCCTACTGGAATTACTTTAGTTACATATGGACGGAATTCTTCTACTCCTTTACCTGCTTGCTTTGCCATTATGCTTTAACCTCCACAACAACATATGANACAGATTTTGAAATTGGTCTACATTCTGCAGTCAATACATGATCACCTGATTCAACATCAATACATCCTGGAACGTGTGCATGGATTGTNCTTTTACCTCNGGCATATCTTTTGAATTTACTNAAGTAGATTGGTTCATCTTTTTGTAATGTGATTGTTTGTTTAGCTTTACTGCCTGTAACTTTACCGTCAAATAATTTTCCTCTAACTGATAATCCGCCATGGAATGGACAATTCTTATCTTCACATTCNCTTTTAGGNTCATTTACTTTTAATCCNATATCTTTTGTCATACCTTTGCTCCTATTCTATCNAAAGGTCTTTTTGTGATCTTAGAACCTTCGACAATTACGTCTTTATTTTCAATTGAAAACTTCCAACTGTTTGTGGATTTTGCAATTGATTTCANCCCATTTTCTGTNTTAATTCTAAACATTGATTTTGTTTCATCNANAATCCTTCCATTTAATCCTATTACTTGAGGATTGGTGGATTGTNTGATCTCTGTGTGTAATCCAATAAATTCATGTGATGTAATATTATCTGCTGTGATCATTTTTCTTTTTTCATCTCCGTAAGTCTAGTTAGCATTCTTGCAATGTCATGACGNAGTGGTTTTAATTTTCCGCTNTCTTTTCTTAATGTGCCTTTTGCTGCATCTACTTTAAGTTTAGAAAGTTCACTTTTAGATTCCTGAATTTTACTTCTAAGATCTTTTTCGTTTAANTGTTTGANTGTTTTAGTNNTAATTCTGGTCATTTCANTTTTGCCTCTTCTTCTTCTANTGNTTCAATTTTTTCTATTTTCTTCTCTTCTAATTCAATTGCTTCTGATTCTGATTTAGCTTGATCTTTCTTTCCTTCTACTTTGGTAACTTCTACTTTNACATCTTCGACAACAACTTCNTCAACTTTTACTTTCTTTTNNTCNTNTGTTTTTTCAACTTTTACTTTCTTTTTNTCATCTNNTTTNTCTTTTATCATTTCAAATTCTGGAATAATTTTTTCTTTTTGTGCAATTCTTATTCTGATTCCAATTCGNCCCATTGCAGTTCCAACATGTGCAATATCTTCTTCNACAACTACTTCTGCATGATGTCCTGCTCTTGGTAATACTCCAGCAGTATGTTTTTCAAATGCTGAACGATCACCTCTAAGTTTACCTGAAATTGTAATTTGTACACCCATTGCNCCNCCTTCCATAATTTGTTTTAATGTCCACATTGTTGCCCTTCTAAATGCGGTTCCTCTTTCAAGNTGTGATGCCATTCTAGTACACATTACANTTGGAGAAAGTTCTGGTTTAGCTATTTCNACTACNGAAATTTGTGGGCTTTTTAATCCAAAGTCAGTTCCTAATCTTTCTGTAAGTTCTCTAATTCCTGAACCTTTTCTTCCAATNACAATTCCTGGTCTTGTAACATGTAATGCTACTCTTGTACCTGTTGGTGTTTTTGAAATTTCNGCATGTGAAAATCCTGCATCTTTAATTGCATTTCTAAGATAATCTTTGAGCAACATCATGTTGTAGTTATCTTTGATTACATTTTTGACAGCTGACAATTTTAAATCTCCTGAGCCACCAACTCTACATGTGTTAAGACNTTATTTTTTGGAGTTGCTCGNCCCATAGCTCTTGGAATNAATCTTTTTACAANNACTCCTTTGTGAACAGTTGCATTTACAATTNTTAATCTATCTAAATCCATTCCTTTGTATTCTGCGTTTGATTCTAAATTATCTAAAACTTTGATGAATTCTTTTGCTGTTTTTTGTGGATAACGTCCAGACATCATTCCTGGATCTGATCTATGTCCTACTTGATTTTTGTATCTTCCAAAAGCAACTGCTCTTTNTTTGTTAATTACAGATTGTAAGTAGTCTCTTGCTCTTTCTATGGATAATCCTTTGATTGCAACTGCTACTTCACGTGCATGTTTATGAGACATGTCTTTTTCTCTTACTGAAGAACGTACGTGTTTTGTTGCATCATAATTTTGGAAAGCNTAATCNAATCTAGTCATAACAATCACTTCAATGGTACGTAAAGACTAGATCTTGATGCTCCAACTCCTGGTGCACCATGTGAGACTTTTTTGTTTGTTATGACATATTCNCCCAAGTAATGTCCAATCATCTCAGTTGTAATTNCAACTGGACGAAATTCCTTTCCTGAAAAAACATTTACTGTAACANCAACCATGTATGGTAGAATTATCAAATCTCTAAGATGAGTTTTGATAGGATTTTTTAATTTNCCTGCTTTTGCGGCTTTAATCTCTTCAATCAATTTTCTTTTTCCGTCTGTGATCCCTCTAGTNAGTGATCTTCTTTGTCTTGAGTTGAATAATAGGAATAATTTTTCTAATGATGTATTATCGAGATCCTCTTTTGAGATGCCTCTGTATAAAAATTCTTTAACCATTTCTCTTCTCCTCTGTTATCGTGCTTGAATCTCTAGTGACCATATTATAGCATTCCTATCTTTGTTGCCAGATCTCTGGCCTTTTCNGTATTTTCAAACTNTACATATGCTTTTTTACCATAAATTGTTCTTGCAGTGTTTACTTTGGTAACCTTTTCTTTGTAAAGAACTTTCACTGCTTCTGCAATTTCTGGTTTCTTTGCAGAACGTTCTACGATGAAACAAATTTTACTTTCATTNTCAACTAGGGCAAATGTCTTTTCNGTAATGTATGGTTTAACAATAATTTTCATGGCTTGATCTATATTCATTGTACTTTCACCATTAATTCTAGATGTGTTGATTTAATTTTTGCAATTTCTTCAATTGCTGATTTAGTATAAACTGTTAATCTNCTTGGGTCAGAACCTGGTGCTAAATCTAANACACTCAATTCTTTAGCANTTCTTGCATCAACTCCTGGTANTGCNCCTATTGCTTTAGAAATATTNGATTTATCCATTGTCACAAACAATACACTCTTTCCAACTTTCTTACTTCTTCCTCTAAGCCTTGATTGTCCTGAACGAGGTTTTCTTGCTTGTAGTCTTTGTACATCTTGTGATAGTTTTAGTGAATCTAANACTTTGGTCATTTCACTTGTTTTGGAAACTGATTCAATATCNTCTGAAACAACAATTGGNAATGATTCTATTCCTTCAATCTTATGTCCNCGTAATTCAATTTTGTCTTTTGATGCAGTTGCAGCAATTGCAGAACATAATGCTAATTTGTTTTCTTTTCTGTTTAATTTCTTGTAAATTACTTTTTCAACAATTGGTGGATGAGCTTGTCTTCCNCCTCTAGTTGATGCAACTTCTGCACCTTGACCTTGTCTTCCNCCNCCGCCACCTTNTGCTCTTGCGACACGAGATACACCTTGACCTGTTGGNGGATCATTNGANTCNGCAACAACATCTTGTCCGGCAGATGGNTGTCTTCCTTGTCTTTGGAAATTATGTGAAGTNAGATTAGTAACTGCTTTNTGAATTAATTCTCTTCTTAATGGTGTTGAAAATATCAATGGTAGTTCAACTTCTCCATCTTTAGTTCCAGTTGTTGTGTATGTTGTTATTTTGGTCATATNACAACCTCCAAAATATTTGGTTTGTTAACTTTATCTGGAGCATTTCTAATTTGACTTCTAAGTTTAATCAATCTTCTATATGTTCCAGGAACTGAACCTTTGAGAATAATGAAATCNCCTTTTACTAAACCNAAATGTTTGAATCCTCCNTCTGGATTAATTTTGATTTGTTCATCATTTGCATTACCCATTACCATAATTCGTTTATCNTACTCTACTCTTTGATGGAATCCCATTTGTCCTGCTCTTGGAACTGTATACATGATACTTTGTGGAGAAATAGGACCTAATGAACCAACTTCTCTGACTGTNTTTCTTGANTTGTGTTGTTTCTTTTTAACACCCCATCTTTGAATTACACCTTGCCATCCTTTACCTTTNGTGATTGCTGCAACGTCTACAGTTGCACCTGTTTCAAAAATTTGATCAATCTTAATTTCTTTTCCAAGTAATTCTTTTACATGAGTAAATTGTTTTTGAANATCTCCNCCACTTACAGATGCTTCAAAGACATATGGTTTCTTTTGNTCTAAACCTGCAGCTCTTGGAGANACAGCAACAATTGCAAAAATTTCTTTAATTTGNTTTAATCTTTTTTCTGCATTCTCTAATGCATTTTCTTGTTTGTTAACTAGTGTAATTTCTTTTGAGAAACTTTTTGGAATATCTTCTGCATATACATCAAATTCTGCATGTNTACCATCATGANCTTTTGAATACCCTCTAATTCCTAAAATTAAAACTGGTGGAGTAACTAAAACTGTACCNAGACTAACAAGTTGTTTTCCTGCATTTGGAACTTTNTCACGATCATCAATACTGACAATTTGAACACAACCTGCTTTGAATCCACAATGAGCTAGAATCTTTGGTTCTTCTGAATTTAGTTTTGGCCATGCACGAATTCTTGCCTCCATGCTTTTTGCACGAATTCTAGGTGAATATGCAAGACTTCCTCTACGTGGTGAATGTCGTTTTCGAGCTCCCATTGTTAATTCGAACCTTGAATTCCCTCTATTAAACNATGTGAGATNTCGTTAACCATNTTTTTTTNATAGGTTAACCATCTATTCCTAAATTTATTAATTTAGAAGATCTGAAATCATATTCCAAATTGTAACTGTNCCAATAACTACACATACTATTCCTAATCCGATTGCCAANAACAAGAAATTTTTTCGTTCGGCCATGTTATGATGTACTTTGAGCATTAATTATTGANAAAGTTCCAAGAAGAGCTTCTTCTAGACGTACAGTTTCTGTAGCTTGATTTGGNAAAAAGTTTANTGACTTTGCATTTTGTACATTTTTCATTTTTCCACCTATGATCTCATGAACTCCTTTGTCTGGAGATCCAAATACTACAAGTNTTGGTTTNTCTGATGTNGTAAATTTTGAAANCTGTTCTTTNGTTGCGGTTTTTCCTTTTCTGGAAGTAATNATTGTANTNCCTTTCCATTCTGAAATCAATGTAAATAAATTCGATCTTTCTTTAACAGAATATCCCCAATATGTTGGAGNTTCTGTTTTGTCAATTTCTTTAACTGATAATCTNGGATNNCCTTCTTTGAATTGAACTGTTACTCTTTTACCAATNCCTGTTTTTCCAAAAAANTGAATTAATTGATTTATNCCCACGTCCACAAATCTTTTTCCTTTTACACTTACTATGATTCCTTCCCTGACATCACCTCTACTGATTTTTTTTGGATTTGCAGGTGTTATGTGACTCGGTATTTTTAATGGTTGAAGTACTCCTGCAAATTTCAAGTCATTCATTTTAGGAAATAACCGTCTTCGTAAAAATTGGGGAGTTTCTAAATATTTTAGAATCATTACCATTAAATTTCCATCTTGTCTGTAATTTCCACCTTCTTGATACACATAGATAGTATCAATTTTAAAAATTGAACAAGCTCTTGCAAGAACTGAAATTTTTCTAGTTTTATCTATTTTTAGTGACTCGTCTGATAATGCAGATTCTGGAATAGCTACAGATAATTTCATTGTATTTTTACCTCACACGTGTTTGATAATTAGTTTTTGTCGTGTGGATACTTTTCTTTTGCAGTTTTTGCATAATTTGCAATCTGCTCTTCATTGACTAATTGATATAATCCTGTATCAGTTTTGATATGTGCCATTCTGATATGGCTTAAACTTTCTTTTTCATCACTTGACATGTAAATTCCTGCAGCAGCTAAAATTGATGCGTCATCTATTGAAAGATCATCTTTGTATGTTTTTTCTAAAAAGTCTGTAACTTGATCAGACCCAGAACCAATTGCAATTGCATCATATGAAATGAATGTTCCACTAGGATCTGTTAAGAATAATTCTGGTTTATCGTTTACAACTCCACCTAAAATTAATGCAACACCATAAGGTCGTACACCTGCATACTGTGTATATTGTTGACATTGATCAGCTAAATGTTTAGCGATAGTTTCAACTTCAACTGATTCATCGTAAATCATTTTGTTACTTTGAGAAAAGAATCTTGCATTGTCCACTTGACTTCTTGCATCTGGGATATATCCAGCAGCCGCAACTCCGACATGATCATCAATTTGAAAAATCTTTTGTGCAACATCCGAAATCTGTAATTTTCTTGCTTTTTCTTCAACTGCAATCACAATCCCGTCCTTACATTTTATACCCACAGCTATGGTTCCTCTTCTTACAGTTTCTATGGCATATTCAACTTGATATAATCTGCCGTCTGGTGAGAATACGGTGATTGCTCTATCATAACCTTGTTGTGCTGGAAGCATTTGATTGTAATGCTTTGAAAGTTTAATTTAAACCGTACTCTCTTTAGATGAAATATTTTGTTTGAAAATAGGCTCACAGAAAAATGATCGANNNANTGATTTTAAACTAATTTTTTCAACTAAAGTTTATTTCATGTTTTAAATATTTTCAGATATTGAAGTTTGAAATTGAATTCTCAGGACACNAAAANATACGTTCAAACCANCAAAAAACATTAGAAATAACTAAAGAATCTCATCTAACNNCNCAGGGTGACTGTATTNTNGGTGTAAATGCNTCTTCAAGCTGTTNTGATTTACCTCAAGAATTAAAAAATAAATTAAAATCTGAAAATACTTTGGTAATTTTTACAATCAAAGTAGNTGATCAAGAATTTACAATNAAAGGTAAAGGTCATNCAGAACTNACTCTTACNCATTTGAATGATATTGTAATTAGAAANAGTNATTTTGTNTGTCCTAGAACTTTATCTGTAAACTGTGANAAAGCATCTNATTTACTTCCTCGAGAAATGGTAACATTGTTACAANANCCTAAAACAAAAGGCACCTTTACTATNACAGTAGATTAAAACTGTGACAATTTTATATGTACTAATTNGCATGCTANNTTATGGGATTAAAAACAAAAATTTTTCTTTTGATNCCTTTGTCTGCTTTTGCTGTTATTGTATTTGGANTAATGNTGTATGTTGGATTGTGTAAAANTTCNNTTNTTCCATTAAATTGTTANTNACATTTTAGATTTANGTTGCTTCATAATTCGGCAATATTCGTCATTTTTGAGGAAATCTGAGAGAACCCGTTGGTATAATCATCAGCAATTTTNTTTANTTTTTAAATTCTTAAACATTCAAAAAATTGATCTTATTCATCTGAATCATTTTCAGAATTATTTGCTTTTTCTCGAACTTTTTTCATAATGCAAAATTTTGCTAGAGTATTCATTAATCCCATACNTTTTACNGTAAATCTTATTCAATTAAGGGTTTGTACCTCTCAAAANNANCAATNATTTTCTATTTTAGTTAATTNTNGTTTAGCANGATTCTCTTAANGNATTAANNNATTAGAANTTNNNTGGTAAAACCNACNNTAGAGTTACCAATTTCAAAAAAACCATCTGATCTTGAACTTAAAAAATTAAAAGAATATTTTCAAGANATGCCGGTTTCAGAAATNTTAACTGGTCTCAAATTTGCAAAAAATAGNTGGTCTGCAAAAGATGCAGGAACTCTAAAAGTTGGAAGAAAAAGTATCATCCAAAAAGAAGTTCATTCTGTAACTATGGAACAAGCTCAATGGAGATTAAAAAATTGGAAAATGATGATTGCGAATTATCGTAGACGTGGATATAGNTATCCTACAATATCTAGAATTAAGAAAATTTTGNTAATTAAGAGTAAAAAGAAATNNAANTAATTNCTAAATTANAATATCTGATTTTCTATTANCCATNTGTTGTCTTAGATTTTCAGGAATGTCTGGTATTGCTGTTTTTGTTTGACCTGCAATAACANTNTGTGCTTCTTCAAGAATTGCCAATGTNTCTGCATTTGTTTCTTTACTNACATTCATTGTATCGCCACCACTAACTGATGAACCTGCCATTACATCTCCAAGAATTTGTGACAAGTCTGTCATNGATGNACCTGCNTCTCCCATAATTCCATTTAATGATGGACTGAGACCTTTGATGATTGACATACATGGACTTAATGTAACAACNACATCTCCTAATTCTGAAACAGTATCTAATCTGAGTTTAACTTGTTCCATGGAAAGTTTTGCACCACTTATCATATTTTTCATTTTTCTTACTTGTGTTAATTCTCCTGCATATGCTTGAGCGTAAACATTCTTGTTATTTCTTTGAGCATTCACAATTTTTTCAAAAATCATATCATGTTTTTTCCTTAATTTTTCATTAATTACTTCTAATTTTGAAATTTGGGATTGTAATTTTCTCTGTGCAAAATCAATTTTATTTTTTAATGGTTCNTCTGGCTTTACTTTACTGATTACTTTTTGAGATANGGTTTCTCCTTCTACTTTATTCCAAGAATTACTTATCATNCCACATTTNCCCCATTGTATCTGGAATCTTTTATTTTAAAGGGGCTTGTCACTACAGCTAGTGTAACTGAGGTTACATCNGTAGTTNGTTACATCATCCAAACGTAAATGTGAATATTTGAAAGCCTTTACCNTGAATTTTAANNTCNATTGTATGTGATGAATCATCTCCATTGTTAATGATATTGTACAAATCAGGATTTGTTACAGTTAGAATATTTTTTGATAAAACATCTTTTCCTGAATTTTGTTCCGTTAATGGTTTATCATCAAGAAAGATTTCTAATTGTGCATTGTTTTTTGTAACAATATTNACTTGTTTTGCAATGTANGGNAGTTTGATTGTTCCAGTTTTAGAAATTAATTCCATACTNTCTTCATGATTCTTCCAATCTCCTGAAAGGTAAAATTTATGCAAATCCATACTTTNTTGAATTGAATAGGTAACTATTTTTTCTGGTTGAAATCCCTCACTANTTCCCAATTGATTTCTATTNTCTGCAAANTTATAACCAAAATACAATTCTGGTGTTCTAAACATTGTATGTTCAAANTCTTCAATGNCTACAAGTGGTTTAATTGACATTGANTGAATNCCAATATTTTTTGATCTTTCATCTAAAAGTTGTTGAATAATTTTTTCTGTTTCTTTATANCCNCCTTCTCCGATATGATCATANCTAATGTANCCTTCATGATCTGCAATGTANTTTCTAGGCCAATANCTGTTTTCAAATGCCTTCCATGTTTCCATGTCATTATCTAANACAACAGGATAGTGAATTCCATGTTTGTTTATTGCACNTTTTACATTTTCAGGATTTTTTTCAAATTCAAATTCAGGTGAATGAATTCCAATTATTAANAATCCTTGATCAGAATATTTNTCATTCCATGAAGTGATGTATGGAAGTGTTCTAACACANTTAATGCAACTATATGTCCAAATATCATAAAGTACAACTTTACCTTNNATTTCTTGATTTAATTTTTCAGGAGTTGTATTCAGATAATGTNCTATACCTACAAGTTCTGGTGCTTTTTTGAATCCCGATTTATCTATCCCCACAAAGTTTGTGTCTATTTTTGATTTTGTAGGNNTGAATTGTTCATCATATGTTGAAAAAANCATGCTCAAAANACCTACNCCTANCACAACTATTNCTCCCAAGATTAATGCTGATTTTACTTCTGACTTCATTNCTTNATCCTATNTCCAANAATTCATTGAGAAGTGGAAAATTTGCAAGATAAGTGAGTTGATTTGTAAATACCAAAATTCCTAAAATAATGATAAACNCTCCTAAAATTAAATTGTAATATTTTAGATGTCTACTCATTGAATGAATTATTTTATTTGATCTNGAAAAAAANATCCCCATCAAAATAAATGGAATTCCTAAACCTAAAGAATACGCTAATAGTAGATTAAANGCAACTGATGGAGTTGTTGCAGCAAGTGTAAGTATTGTTCCAAGAATTGGNCCTACACATGGTGTCCATCCAGCTGCAAATGCNAATCCAAAAACAAATGACATTGGATAACTAGTCTTTGATGTTTTNGGNAGAAATTTTNTTTCTACATTTAGTTTGTTAATTTTTATTGAAAGNAGTAAAAATATTCCAAATCCTATTATGATAACTCCTCCCACATGATTTAGTCCTTCTACTAAACTTGTATCNGATATTGAAAAAATACTGTTNATGACTACNCCNANCGTTGAAAATACTATTGAAAANCCTAAAACGAAAAAAACTGAATTTAAAANAATTTGTGTTTTGTTGANNGANATTNTTTTAGANTCATTTTTTTGATTTATTTCAGATAGAGTTGTACCAGAAATATATGCTAAAAATGCAGGGATCATTGGTAAAATACATGGTGCAACAAAAGATCCTAATCCTGCAAGTNCAGCTACTGCTATAGTGATCTCTACCATATGATAATNTTGNAATTTTTGCTTTAAATTATTGTATCATTNCTTTCTATATTCNTNAGACAATCCNTTTTTAACTAGGGTCAATTTCANTTTTGTATGAACAAACGTTTCATTATTGTNGGANTTGCTTTAGGNATTNTAATTACTATTGCNGTAATAATTGGNTCTCCNGCATTTTATGGCTTTGATTCTATGAGATAATTAGAAGAATCTTTTGAATGCNTTTTCNAAAATNNATAATGATTTTTCAATTTCTTCAGATGANAGCCATGCNGTAACTGATATTCTTAACCTAGCTTGATTTTTTGGAACCGTTGGATATCTAATTGGTTGNACAAATATCCCGTTTGTATTCAAAAATTCTCCTAATTTCATAGATTCTTTTTCATTTCCAACAATAATTGGTATGATNTGTGATTTAGATTTAATATTNAATCCAATTTCTTTTAGTCCTTTTGANAGTTGNTTTGTNTTANTTTCTANTTTTTTCTTTTGTTTTTCTCTATTTGATTCAAATCTTTGCAGTGTATGTTCAATTAAAAATGAAGGTAGNGCNGATGTATAAATAAAAGATTTTGATTTGTTAATGCANAAATCAATAACATTGTTTTGTGATGCTACATACCCTCCAAATGATCCTAAACCTTTACTGAGACTACTAATGTACAAATCAATTTTCTTTGAAACTTTGAAATAGTTTGGTGTTCCTTTACCGTCTTTTCCAATNACAAAATCCCCATGTGCNTCATCTACTATTGTTATTGCTTCTGATTTTTCTGCAATTTCTGTTATTTGTTTTAGATGTGATAAATCACCATCCATNCTGAATACACCCTCAGTAATTACAAATTTATTTTTCCCTTTTTGTTTTAATTTTATTTNNAAATCTTCCATATCATTGTGTTTGTAAACTGAAATATTTGCATCAGATAATTTACATGANTCAATAATGCTTGCATGATTTAATTCNTCACTGAAAATTATATCTCCTTTTTTTGCAATTGATGAAATTACCCCCANATTTGTCATATATCCTGTAGGAAAAACTAAACTATTTTGTTGTGATTTATGTTTTGCAAGTTTAGTTTCTAGTTTTTTATATGATTCATCATTTCCAGAAACTGATCTAGAACTGGATTGGAGTTGTTTGATTTGATTTTTTCTAATTGGGATTCCTAAATAATCATTTGAACTAAGATTAAGTAATTTTTTGTTGTTAATTGTAATATGCGAACCTTGTACTTTTCCATATCGTAGTTTTCTGTACAGGTTTTTTTGTTTAACCTGGTCTAATTCTAAATCAATAAAATTTAGTTTATGCTTTAAGGCCAATTTTCTCAATCATTTTAAGGTCTTTTTCAGCCTCATTTCCTCCCATTGTCAAATAACCCGCTGTAATGATTCCATTGGCTCCACTTTGAAGTAGTTCTTCCCCTGAATCATCAAGCATTGTTTCTCTTCCTCCTGAAATTTTTATTACAGATTCAGGTAATAGGAATCTAATTACTGAAAACATTCTGACAATTTCTGAATTGTTTAACTTGGTTTGTAATTCTAATGGAGTACCTGGAACTGGAACAAGTATGTTGATTGTAACTTCTTCTGGGTATAATCTTGCTAATTCTAATGACAATTCTAATCTTTGTTCTCTTGTTTCCCCCAATCCTATTATTCCGCCTGTACATAATTCCAATCCGGCATCTCTAGCTATTCCAAGTGTTTTTAATCTGTCTTCATATGTGTGAGTAGTACAAATTTCTGAAAATTTTGATTTTGCAGTTTCTAGATTGTGATTATATCGTTTTACATTTAGTTCTTTTAGTTTAACTGCTTGTGATATGGTAAGAAAACCTAAACTACACTCTACACTTATTCCAACTTTTTTATTTATCTCATTTATAATGTTGCAAACTTTTTCAAAATCTTTTGGTGATGGTTCTCTCCATGCTGCAACTAAACAATAGGACTCTGCCCCTTCTTTCTTTGCTTTTGTTGCTTTACTTACTACTTCTTCTGGTGTTGGTAATTGGTATGTGTTTACCCCTGTATCAAAAAATGCTGATTGTCCACAAAAAGTACAGTCTTCACTACATGCATTTTTTTTAATATTGTTTAATTGCTCAACGTCGATTTTTTCACCATTGAAATCCTGTGTAATCTCATTTGCACATTTTGCAAGTTCTTTTAAATTTTCATCTGGAATATTTAGTAATTTTTTTGCATCTTCAGATGATATGTGAGTTCCTGCAAAAACTTTTTCTTGACATTCTTTGATAAATTCTANAACACTCATATTTTTTTGACNATTTTTCCATTAATAAAAATAATGNAAAGGTTAACCTGTAAGAATTAGGGGGTTAACGGTCAAATTACTTGTGATTTTGCGGCTTTGATTGTTTTAATTGTCTTGTTTAGGAGTAAATTNAGATCTTTTTCTGAAATTGCCAGTGGTGGAACNAACATGACTATATTTCCAAGTGTTCTGAGGTAGATCCCTTGTTTTTTACCCTCTTCAAAAAATATCTTATTTATTGATTTTTTAGGTTTGATTGGGNTCTTTTTTGATTTGTCTGTTACNANTTCTATTCCCATTANCATTCCTTTNTGTCTGATATCTCCAACAATATCNATTTCTGAAATTTCTTGATAAAACTTTGTNAATATTTNGGATGTTTTTTGAATTTTTTTTATCAGATTATTTTTCTTATACATTTTGAGATTTTCATTTGCTACAGATGCAGCTATTGGATTNCCAGTATATGTATGGCCATGAAACAANTGTTTCCAATCATTAAATTCACCTGAGAATGAATCATAAATTTTTTTNTTTGTNAATGTTGCAGCCATTGTTAGATATCCTCCAGTTAACATTTTTCCAAATGATACTATATCTGGAATACTTTTTTGTTCTTCATACTGTATCATAGAACCTAATCTTCCAAAACCNGTTGCAATTTCATCTANNACNAATAANACATCATATTTTTTACATAATTGTCGAATTTGTTTCTGAAATCCTTTGGGATAAATTATTACACCNCCTGCCATCTGTGCACCACTTTCCATGATAAAAGCTGCAATATTGTTATTTTTAGAAAATTTATTTTCTATATTNTCTATACACTGTNTTTGGTAATCCTTTAATGAATATTTTTTTGGAATTCTGTATTTGTTTGGTATNGGAAACTGAATTGTTGAAAATAATTGTTTTTTAAATTTACCAAAAAATTCTGGAACATATCCAACTGACATTGCACCAAANGTATCNCCATGATATCCNTTTTCTATTGTTGCAATCTCTGTTTTCTTTTTATCTCCTANATTTTTCCAATACTGNANGGCNATTTTTATTGCAATTTCCATTGCNGATGATCCATTATCTGAATAGAATACTTTGTGCATTGTTGGAGAAATTTTTATGAGATTGTCNGCAAGTTTTTCTGCAGGCTCATTTGTGAGNTTAAACATTGAAGAATGNTGTAATTTTTTACTTTGACTTGTTATTGCTTTGATTAGTTCTGCATTGGAATGTCCCCATACATTACACCACATTGAGCCTACTGCATCAAGTAATTTGTTNCCTTTAGAATCAATTANCCAAANTCCTTTACCNCTGGTAATTTTATCAAATGAATCCCATTCTTNCATCTGTGTGTTTGGGTGCCAAACAGAACTTTTCAACTAATTTCCTTTATTTNCAGAACTTAATAATTAANCTGTTATTTCTNAAATACATTATTTACTCACTTAAACGATGATGTANAGAATTATTTTTTTACCAGATGTTTTTTAGAAATTTTCCATGAAAATATCATTGCAATNAAATGAATCATTGCACCNAAAATCATGGCATAAGTCAAATCATCAAAAACTTGCCAAACAATTAGAAANGTTACAAGAGATGGAANTATGAGAATTATACAAATTATTGTACCCTTTTGTAAAATTTCTCGTTTTGTTAGTTTCTTTGATTTTTCTTCGTCANTCAATGATCTNTTTTTAAAAAATGCCAATAAATATCAAAGTTAGTCTCAGATAAAATCNAAAAACANCTGATGAGTAAAGAAACACTCACNAAACTAAAANCAGTTAANNNTCAAATATCTGAACTCAGAGTTTTCAATGCAAAATTTCCACANTTTGGACACCTATGTTTTTTCAAAAGGTCTGTATGNGTTTGCATNGGTTTTTTNGAATACNTGATNTGTTCNCCACAATCTTGACATATGCCTTCTATGTTNCCTTTTGGAATCATGTCTTTTCTAATNNNNCCGTNTGATATAATCCCAACAAATTGAGCCTAATCGTAAAAAANAAGAAAANGAATATGGAATTAATCTAAGTAGGATTTNNCCAAAAATTATACGGTTATCNGTNCTTGACCGATGAGTTAATCAACTAATTATCTAAATCTAATTTATTGNAATCTTTTTTCATAACCGGAACTGANACTGATGTTGGAAAAACCTACATCACTGCTGGTTTNGCTGTTACTCTNAGAAAAATGGGATTGGATNTAGGAGTAATGAAGCCTTTTGCTGCAGGAACTGCACAANAAAAAGGATTCNNGTCTGAAGATATCGAAATATTNTCAAAAGCTGCACAAGTAAATGATCCTGAAAATTTAATCAACCCACAATTTTTCAAAATNTCTGCTTCTCCTTANACTGCATGGAAGAAATTNAAAATTAAACCAAAANTTNCCACAATNCTTTCAAGTTTTAAAAAATTATCAAAACTTCATGAAACAATTCTTGTTGAGGGNATGGGTGGAGTNATGACTCCAATTCTCANAGATTANTATATTACAAATTTAATCAAAGACATGAAAATTCCANCAATACTTGTAACTAGAAGTAAAGTTGGAACTGTTAATCATACTATCATGACTGTTAAGATGTGTGAAAAATATAAAATTCCAATTAAAGGAATAATCATAAATAATTTTGATANGGGCTATCCTGTAAAACAACTAACATCTGATTTACAGAATCTGACAGGAATCAAAGTTTTAGGTTCGATTCCTTTTCTTAAAGATTTAAGCGATNCNTCTCTTTATAGAATTTTNAAAAAAAATATTGATTTGANTTCATTACTGAAATAGATATTTTCTTAAATTCGTAATATTTTGAATTTATTTGCNCCACCNACATTACTNAACTGNGCAATTTCAAAAATTATTTTTGAAAATGANGGGTTTTCTTTTGATANAANAAATGATTTTTTCNCTGTTTGNATATTNTCAGACANCACTANCCAAATNTTTTCTTTNATTGGCTGAATTTTTTCTAATTGAGANATTTTTTCATTAATNATTTTTTTATCTGATGATTTTGGAATACATATGAGNAGCGTCATTTTTGGATCTTTTTCTAATGTTTTGATATCTGGAATAANTATGTCTAATTCTAATTCATTATATTCTACTTTTCTCTGGCTATTTAGAAGCGCATTTGTAAGTAAATAATGTAAAATTCCTGTAGCTAAGATNCCTATGGNNATNTCTTTAGAATCCATAGATACTATCTTATCGTAACAATTTTCTATNATTTCATTAATTATCTGATCAAATTTTTTNNTTTTGATTAATTCTTCAATTGTTGNTGAATTTTTGATATATTCAAAAAGATAATCTTTAATTGGATTTNNTTCNTCGTCCATTATTACAAATTAATTGANTTTGAATAAATTCTTTTGAATTATNATNATTTTATAANNATTGTAAAATTTGTGAAAGAATTATTCATTAAAGACGTAGCGTCTTTCTCCTCTGGTCTCTNNNTCAGTTTTTACATCTACTAACATGAATTCTTTNTTTGAACGTAACATNGAATTTTCTGGTGTTAGTTTATTNTCGTGTAGTATTTCNTACTCTTCTAGNGTTAANCTTCNTCTATCTCCTAACTCATTTTCTAAATTCATATTCTTTACAANTTCTTTNAATNCTGGNTGAATAACNCCACTAAACACCATAGCACTACTTCCACTACCNTATGATCCAAACCCTACTCTCTTTCCTTCCAACTCNATACCTTTCTGAAATTCAAATTCTAAACTNCTTCTAAATCCAAGATAGAGNGATGCAGTGTAAAGATTNCCTATCATAGATGATGCAATAAGTGAACTTGCAAGTTTTGANTCATACACTTCTTGATATTCTGNAGTTTTTGTAAACAATTTAGTAAATTCATGATCTTTTGCCATAAATTCTTCATCTCCNAATACTGATTCAATAGTTCCTCGAGGATCTTTTGGAACTGGTTCTTCCATTCCTATTTCTGTTAAAACACGTTTCCATCTTGGAAGTTGACGCCATTCATGTCTAACTAAATATGCTAATGCTTTCTTCCCCATGTTACTATATGGTAAATGCATGTTGATGTAATCCATATGGTCTAAAATNGTTTCACCTGATTCTAGTTTGACTAGTCCNGTATTGATTATTTTTTTCTTGTATGCTTCAAGCGCTTTTCTGACTTGAATCATGTATAACATNTTTGAGTATTGTCCGTGAACAATTGGAGTTTCTTTTCCAAATGGTCTGTAAAAATCATATTCNTCTTTAATTGANGTAGCTGTTACTCTAGGATCAAATGCTAGTAATCGTGGTTTATCATTGAGCAACATAACTACGGAACCTGCACCTTGAGTCATCTCCCCACTAGAACCGATATCGTATTTTGCAATATCTGATACTACTACAAGAGCATATTTTCCTTCTGCTTCTCCAGCTCTAATCCAATTTGTATTATCATAAAGTGCATAAGAACCACTTACACAAGCAAATTTTGTTTCAATTCCCCCACAGTGCTCAAATGCACCCTGACCATAAACTTGTTCTAACATACCAATAACGTATGAATTCATTGCTTTTGATTCATCAAATGATGATTCAGTTGAAACGTATAGCCTTCCAATATCTTCTGGAGATAGTTTATTTTTTTGCATAATTTTCAAACATGCATTTGCTGCAAGAATTGCTGGATCTTGATTTGCATCAACAATTGCCATTTGTGATACGCCTAGACCTTTTTGTAATTTGACTGGGTCAAGACCTCTGGCTTTTGCAAAATCCTCTGCATCAATATACAATCTTGGAATGTAAATAGAAATATCATCTATCCCTGCTGCCATAAGCTTGGCTCCGATAATTCCCTAATAAGGTTATTGAGTATGTTTATACTAATTAGGAAGGAATTTTCTGATTTTAATAATTATTTCAAAATGATCGGAATTTTATTTTTTTAACTCTTCTTCAAAAATTCTTTCAAATGTCTCATAAGGCTGTGCTCCTACTAGTTTTGTTACTTTTCCGTCTGGTCCAATTACAAAAAATGCGGGAGTGCCAGTAATCCCTAATGATCTTGCATCATCATTACTTGCAATAATTGTTTTTGAATGAGAACTTTCAACCATACATTCAGACCATTGTACTAAATCTAAATCAATTTCTTCAGCAAATTTTAGAAGATTTTCTGAAGATGCCCATCCATTATTTTCTCCTGCCCAATTTGAAAATAATATATCATGATATTCCCAAAACAATCCTTGTTCATTTGCACAGTGAGTACCGTGTGATGCAGTAACTGAATCTGGACCCATTATGTTGTAATCTTTGAAGACGATTTTGACTTTTCCTGTTTCTACGTATTGTTGTAATATTTTATGTTCTGTAGAATGGAAATAAACATTGCAAAAATGACATTGGTAATCACCAAATTCGACTAATGTAACTTTAGCATTAATATCGCCTAGAATCGGGGAACCATTTTCCAAAAATGTGTCCATGGTAATTTTTGGAGGTCCTGCTTGTTCAATAGTTGGAGTTGGTTCAACTATGAGTTCTGGCTCGTTAGAAATTTCATTAAATCCAAAAAATACCCCAATTATCATAATTGATGCGATAGCAGCACCTATTCCAAGTGATGGACCATGTAACAATAAAATTTGGATTTTTTTTACACATTTAGTCGTTTATGTGTCCTAAGATTGTCAATTGCATAAAACACAAACTCAAGTCTATTAATTGCCTCGTTGAAATATATTCCTAAATAACTAGTGTATTTTTAGTTATAATATGAAAAAAGTTTTTGTCAATGGCTATGGATCAATAGGGAGTAGAATCACTTCATTTCTTAAAGATGATCCAGAAATTGCTGTAATCGGTGTTGGTAAGTATTCTCCTGATGATAAAGTAAATGATGTAATATCT
The DNA here is from genome assembly GCA_002730325.1 of Nitrososphaerota archaeon. GTDB lineage: Archaea > Thermoproteota > Nitrososphaeria > Nitrososphaerales > Nitrosopumilaceae > Nitrosopumilus. The sequence goes on along the minus strand of PBZV01000015.1, from coordinate 5,982 downwards.
CGAGGTTTGGATGTTTTTGTTCCAGAAAGAAAACTAGATGATTTTTCAAATTATAAAATTTCTGGAAGCATTGAATCTGCATTAGATGAATGTGACCTTGTAATTGATGCAGCTCCTGGTGGATATGGCTACAAAAATAAAAAGAACTTGTACGAACCAAAAAATATCCCTGCAATTTATCAAGGTGGAGAATCAACTGGGGGGGATGAATCTGTTTCGGATTTACTGTTTAATTCCAGGGCAAACTATGATCTTGCATCAGGTAAACGACATGTCATGCAAGGAAGTTGTAATGTAACTGGTATGGGTAGAATCTTGGAACCTTTACGTGAAAAATTTGGAGATGACTTGATTCGATTTGATGTCACTTTAGTTAGAAGATGGGCAGACATTGAGCAAACTGAAAAGAAAGTTTCGGATACTATAGAGATGACTGAAAAACCTCATCATGGTGATGATGTTAAACTATATTTTGGTAAAGATGCCCCTCTATACGTTCGTGCAATAAAAGTTCCAACCAGACAAATGCATTTGCATATTATGGATATCAGATTCAAAAATGTTGCCCCAAAACCCTCAGAAATTCATGATATTTTTACTGATGAATTTGGTGTAGCTGCATTATGGACTGCAAAGGGAACAAAAGATGTTAGAGAATATGCTCAAAATATGGGGTTTAATTTTACAGATACAAACATGATCCATATTCATGCTAACATGACTACATCAATTGGTGATACTGTTCAAATGATGTATTCTGATGATCAAACTGGAATTGTTATTCCTGAAAACCATATGTTGATGCAAGCAATGTTGTTTGACAAATCATATGAAGATGCATTTACTCATACAGAATCTATTTTCCACATGAAAGAAAAGAAACAAAAGTTACAAGAACATTTTGCAAAGTAAAATATTTTGAGATTATTTTGAAAAATAGACAAATCATTCATGTTCTTTAAATGCATAATTTCCTAAGATTAATCATGACTACTGAATCTAATTTATCTTGGGAAGATCTACAGGGCTTGTCCTATTTGATTACAGAAGAATAATTTTACTTTTTAGTATTTTCTGAAATCTTTTTTAGTTCAGAAAGAATCAAAACCAATATTTCTTTTTCACTTAGCTTCAAAAGTTCNANTGTTTCATCTTCAGTGAATTTNATTTCNTCATTAATTTTNTCGTATGTANTTAATTTNGCCATAAGTGACTCTNAATAATGNCTAGTAATTAAATTTGTCAATACTTNCTCTGAATCTNTTTTAANNGAAAATNTGTANTAAAACTANTNNAAGAAAAATAAAATCAACTAGGAAATNTTTATGATTTGTTAATTTTTNAAAAAAGACTATNTTCTAATTTTNTCAATTCTAATTTTTTGAGGAATATTTTTTGAAACTTTTTCTACAATAATTCTGAGTTCATCCATCTCNACTTTATCCCCTTCTTGNGGAATATCTTGCAATTTTTCATGNAGTANTCCATTAAGTGANGCATAATCATCCCCTTCNGGTATTTTGGTTTTNAAAATTTCATTAACTATGTCAATTTCTATATCTCCATTNGTGATTATAGTATCTTGATCAATTCTTTCATATCCTGTTTCCCTTGTAAGGTCTGTTTCATCTTCTATTTCNCCCACTATTTCNTCTAACAAATCCTCCAGAGTTACNACTCCTTCAACTCCCCCATGNTCATCAACTACAATTGCCATGTGGGTTTTTCGTCCTTTCATTTCTTTAAGNAAAGAACTAACCATTTTTTCTTGAGATGCAAAAACAGGTTTTCTTGCGATTTNNTCTAAACTGACTNNCTTGTTTTCTTTTTCTAATTCTTTGAGAACATCTCTNACNTGAATAAANCCAACAATATCGTCTCTNGTTTCTCCATAAATTGGAATTCTTGAATGNCCACTTTGATTAATNANCGGNANTGCTTCNAANAANATCATTTTAGAATTAAGNGTAAACATCTTTGTTCTAGGTGTCATTACTGANCGAATTACGGTATCATCAAACTTCAAAGCTCCATGAACTAACTCCATCTCCTCTTTTTCAAGTGCTTTTTCTTCCAANCCTTGATCAATAACTCCNTTGATCTCTTCTTCTGTGATTGGTGGAGGTGCGTAACTACTACCTGTCATTTTNACCACTCCTTTTGTGATTACTTCNAAGAATTTTACAATTGGATAAACTGCATAACTAAATGCTAATANAACTGGTGCATATCTTAATGCAATTTTAGTTGAATTTGCATTACAGTANGTCTTTGGAGTTATTTCTCCAAACACTAGAATTAAAAATGTCATNACACCTACNGCAATTCCCAANCCATCGTTTCCAAATAATCTGATTGCAAGACTTGTTGCTAGTGCNGATGCTCCAACATTTACTAAATTATTNCCAAGATTTACACTTGACATCATCCAGCTAGGATTTGTTTTTAATTTGTGAAGTGCTTTTGCNCCCTTTTTCCCTTCNTTAAGTAATTGAACAACTTTTGATTTTCTTACACCNACTAATGCTACTTCNANNCCACTGAAAAATCCTGANAATCCAATNAAAACAGCTAGTGCTGCTATCTCTACCCATAAATCTACCATGATATNCTCCAGAAAAATTTCTTAGACNAACTATGTCGGTTACTCATTTAGTTTTTTAACACCATCTTTTGGTTACTAATAATTTACAAAACTCAGATTTAACTCTTNAGATANTATTTTANATTTAATTAATTGAGCCCNAAATATGAGGCTAATTTTTTGGTGGGTTTGCAAATTNATTTTTAGNATTATTATGATAATCTACTGGTAACATTGCATCNTTTTGTCTACCTGTAAGNATTCCTACTANTTTGTCATCTTTANTGATTATTCCTTCATTGATTAGTTTTTTAACACCTACNNCAGATGCTCCTGATGCCATCTCACAATCAAATCCGTTTAGNCCTACAACTGACATTGCATCAAGCATATCTGAATCCGACACTGTTGTGACCACACCATTTGTAAATTCTAGTGCACGCAANCCTTTCAAAATATTTGCAGGTCTTCCTATTTGGATTGCAGTAGCTTTAGTTTTTGGACGTAATCCTTCTTTNTCTAAATGATCATAATATCTGGAAATTAATTCNGTATTTGGNTTACCNTTATTCCATCGTAATTCTTCATCTTCAAATTTNCCGTTATACAAATCTGATAATGTACTTGCACCTTCNGAATTTATCACNGCAATTCTTGGAATTTTTTTAATCCATCCCCATTCNTATAATTCCATTAATGCTTTNCCACAACTAGANGTNTTTCCTAATGCTCCTCCTGGATAAACAATCCAATCNGGTGCTTCCCANTTGAGATATTCTAGCGCTCTAAATGGAATTGTTTTTTGCCCTTCTATTCTAAATGGNTTAATTGAGTTTACTGTATANCCNTCATGATTTTTTGCGTCATCTAATGACTGCTTTAATGCNTCATCNAAATTTCCATCTACCTCTANAATTTGAGCTCCAAATTGNTATGCTTGACTTAGTTTTCCNGGTGCAATTTGACCTGCAGGNATATACACATCACAATTGATTCCTTCATTTGCTGCAAACATNCCNGCAGCAGCTGATGTGTTNCCAGTTGATGCACAAACAATTTTTTTTGCACCAANCATCTTTGCATGTGTAACTGCNGTTGCCATTCCATTATCTTTGAATGANCCACTTGGATTGTATCCTTCTGGTTGTAACCANAAATTATCNTTTGAAATTCCAACAAATTCTGCTGCCTTTGACATATGGTATGGTTTTGATAGTCTTCCTTCAGCACCATCTAATGAAACTAGATTTTTTGAGCATTGNTCTATATCTTCAGTATCTATTTGACAGAAATTTAATAATTCTCTNAATCTCCAAACCCCACTNTCATTGAATATATTTCCCTGAGAATTNCGTCTTTNATAAAAAATTTCCTTTAAACTATCTGANGGTTTNTTTTTATATTTTACATCTAACATGTGGCCTTTTTCACACTCAACATTGGTACTCTCTATTGCATATTCCAATCCACATTTTGGATCAATACATTTCAGATATGCGTCTGCCTGCATTGTCATAACGCTTGAAAACATTTGACCATATTAAAACTAGGCAGTTTNGCTTTTTGTTAGAAAATGAAGACTTAGATTACTTGAATTTTAAAAAATAATATGNTTACTTATAATGAACATTTAAAAAAAATCCTAGTTCAATTCTTTGTTTCTTACAAANTCTTAAAGGAATTTGAGGATAAACCNGGGGATCTTGNACATATACNTAAAGAACTCCTAAAAATTAATGGNTTTCTNAAAGTAATTACAAAAAAGATTGATTCTGATAAAATACCNTTATCTGATTANGCTTCNNTAAAAANAAAATTTCAAANTTATTTGGATNATTATTATTTTGAAAAAGAAATTGATACGATGACCCCTTTGTATGTTGATGATATCTATAGAATTAAAAATATGAGATTGAAAATTTTAGAAGCTTTGGAATCTAANCAAATGATGTATTCTGTAAAAGAAATAATTGAAAAANTATGATCAGTAAAAAAAAGTGTATTTTATGTGGTTGTAAAGATCACAAATTATTAGGNTGTTCTAGACATTTTACAAAANNNTGTTCATGCTATCAAAATCAAATTTAATAAAAAAATTNTCATTTATGTCTAGGGCCAGATCTTTCATGAAAATTTAAACAACATTTGCATTCTTTTTCNATACATTCTGACTCATTATGATGTCCACAAATACCACATTCACAACTTGNCATANAGNTNATTANNCTATTTAGAATATAATTTCTCCTCTAATTTTTTATGAGTTTATGGTCAAATGACATTATTTTTTAGATTTTGCTTTTTTANTGGGTTTTTCTTTTAGTTCATTTTCTATCTGTGTTGCTTTATTTTCNACTGCTTTGATAATTTCTTGAATTAATCCGTCAAGATCACTATCTTCTGCAGATGGTTCTACTGTTCCTGCAATTTCATTAATAGTAGTTGAAATTTCTGAACTTACGTCTTCAAAACTTTCAGGATCTTCATATGCTGCATTATAGAGATTTTTTAGATTATTCACATGCCCAATTACTTGATCTGTCAATACAATCTTGTATTCTGTTCCATTGATTTCAAATTCTTTTGAACTCATATACAATTTTTCAAATTCTTTTGTTTATAATGTTTTTTAGCGTAAACAACTTTTGTTTATAATCCCAATACCTTTTTTTCTGATTAAAGTACACATAAAATCTACGAATAATTTAAAAAATGCAATTTTTTATCTTGTTGTGGTAAGGCGGTCGTGATCATAATATCTCACGTATTATTTTCTGCGACTGTCGTTACCCTAAAAATTCTTTATTAATGATTTTGCAACTTTCTGAAGTAAAATTAACTACAATATCTTTCAGGGAAAATATACAATACCAAATTCTATGCTTGGTTAAAATACAATATAGTCGAGTGCTGCTGCATCACTGATTAATCTTGTATGATACGGACGTGTAACATATCCGTTTTTAATTTCGTTTACTGGAATCCATCTATTTGTTGAACTATAGTGTCTTTTTTCAGACAGTTCTAATTCAATTTCCTCGATATTAAATTCACCTTCTTCAATTTCTTGGGTAGTAAGATGTTTGACTGTAACAAGGATTTTTGTAACTTTAACACGATCACCAAATTTCCATTGCAATACGGGATTTTCATCTGAAACTTCTAACACTTTGATTTTCATTTGTTTTGAGCCAAATGCATTGTAACTCAAGAGTGTTTTTTCATCTGTAAATTCTTCAAATTTAATTCTTGAACCAACTTTTTCATCTGACGCCGAATCTACCAATGATACAATATCTTGATTCTTTTCAGGTTCAGCTGATACTGTTTCTACTTCAGGTTCAGCTGATACTGTTTCTACTTCAGGTTCAGCTGATACTGTTTCTACTTCAGGTTCA
>PBZV01000014.1 GCA_002730325.1 Nitrososphaerota archaeon | reverse complement strand
AATTTTTCATTTCCTGTATCTACTTTGAAATTAATTGGATTCAGTTCTGAATTTGGAATATAATTAAATTTAGATTCAGAAATACCGTTTTGTCCATATGATGCTTTAACAGAATACTCTCCTTGTTTTTGCCACAGTGGACCCTTTGCTGGTATTGAATGTGAAAAAGTATCATCTTGTTCAACATCTATTTGTGCAATATTTACTAGGTCTCCATTTCCTGTGAAAATCTGTAACATTACTGGTGTATTCCCTATGACTGCATTTACTTTTCCTGAAATTACAATTGAATCTCCTTCATAGTAGGTATCATCATCTGTTTGGACAGAAATTATTGGTAGAGATTCTTGTGCATAAACTGTTCCAGTAGAAATGATTAGTAAAGATATGATTCCATAAATTATTCTAGAATCCATAGTGCAACAAGTGCATGTTTGTATATTTCCTTTACTATTAAAAATAAAAAAAACAAAAAATGAAAAAAAGATTGTAATNTTAGTATCTTGGNATNATGCTAAGTCTTGATTTTGAAGAGATTGCAATTATTGAGATAATTGCTACTGCTAAAATCATGGCTGCAATTGTACCAAATTCTGGAACTACTAAACCATCTANTATNTCAACTTCTACNGAATCTTTGAATGCTGCTGCATTTCCTTGTTGNGCTACCACTGTGTATATTCCATCTTGTGACCATANTTGGCCTCCAATTANAATATCTGTGGCAAAGTCTCCGTTAGATCCTGGTCTAAGTTGATCGATGCTGACTATGTTTCCATTAGGTGATGTTACCGTTAATGTTACATCTTCATTGGTTTTAGTTGTGTNTCCTGTGATTCCAATTGTATCTGATCCNTCTACAGCGCTTGCTGTGATGGATAAACCANTTTCTTCTTNTNCNNCNNCTTCTGNNACTGCTTCTGTGTCAGCTATTAGACTAGAGTCATTTGCTGATGCTTCTGCAGCTACTCCACCATTTACTTCAATAGANAATTCTATTGTGTATAATGATGAACTTCCTTGNTNTGCGGTTATAGTATACAATCCATCTTGTTTCCAATTGGAACAGTTGAACTCTGTACCGAAGATACCATNTGCATCTGGTGTTACTTGATCAACAGCTACTACATTTGCACCGTCTGGTGTNCNAACTGTNAATGTAACATCTGTTATACTAGATGCAGTTTCTCCACTAACTGAGATATTTGATCCCCCTGCTGTTGCAGTTAATGACATTCCTGCATCANCTGCAAAAACATTTTGGCTAACNGAAGTTACNGACATTAANGCTACNGCCATAAGGACTATTCCCATTAGTCGTGTTGAATTGTTAAAATTCATCCTATTCNNNANTTTCANTATTCACTATTTATGTATATACAAAAATGAAAAAAGACTATAATNTTAGTATCTNGATGTGATCTAGANATTGTCAGAGTTATTGATCNNTNTTCTATTATTTCCNCAAATAACTAAAATATTGTAACAAAAAAGAAAAATCAAAGATTTTCAACGAATTTCAGATTAGATATATATTAACCTGAGCGCGAATTTTTGACAGTTTGTGTGTTTTCATTACTATTACATTTAATGTTCTTCGTGGGGGNTTTGTAAATGGCAACTAAGAAAAANCAAGTACTAGTCCCTGATCATGTCTATGTCCCAAAACATGAGATCATTACNAAACAAGAAGCTGAAGATGTTTTAAAAAAATACAATTGTAAACCAACTGAATTACCATTAATCTTTGTAAACGATCCTGCAATTTTGGGACTNGGTGTAAAACCTGGTGATATGATTAAAATCACTAGAGATAGCCCTACTGCAGGTACTAGCCTCTATTATCGATATGTGGTGGAAGTCTNATGGTAGATTCATCAAATAAACGNTGGCCTGTAATTCAGGATATTCTTAAACGAGAAGGTATTGCACGTCAACACCTCAACTCNTTTGATGAATTTTTAGAAAGAGGTTTACAAAGTATTGTNAANGAAGTAGGACAAAATCGATGTTGAAAATGCAGAATANCCATANAAAATNCAACTTGGTAAAATTAAACTTCAACAACCAAGAATGATGGAACTTGATGGTTCTATTACTCATANNACTCCAGCTGANGCAAGATTGAGAAANGTTTCATATTCNGCACCAGTAATGATGGANGCAAGTGTTGTAGAAGATGGNAAAATTTTAGAATCTAGATTTGTTCATATTGGNGATGTACCAGTNATGGCAAAATCAAATGCATGTATCTTAAACAATTTNTCAACTCAAAAATTANTTGAACATGGTGAAGACCCAAATGATCCTGGAGGTTATTTTATCATCAATGGTTCTGAGCGAGTAATTGTTGGACTAGAAGATCTTTCTTACAACAAAATTATTGTAGATAGAGAAACAGTAGGTGGAAATATTGTTTTCAAAGCTAAAGTATATTCTTCAATTGTTGGTTATCGTGCAAAATTAGAACTTGTCATGAAAAATGATGGATTGATTGTTGCACGAATTCCTGGTTCTCCTGTTGATATTCCTGTTGTCACTTTGATGAGAGCACTTGGATTAGAATCTGATAGAGAAATTGCAGCAGCAGTTTCACTTGTTGATGAACTTCAAGATCAATTAGAAGGCTCTTTTGAAAAAGCAGGTGACGTTCCAACTGCAAAAGATGCTATTGTTTACATCAGTAAAAGAATTGCACCTGGAATGTTAGAAGAATTTCAGATTAAACGTGCTGAGACTTTACTTGATTGGGGACTCTTACCTCACTTAGGAAAACATCCTGAAAACAGAAAAGAAAAAGCTCAATTTTTAGGAGAAGCTGCTTGTAAATTATTAGAATTAAAACTTGGTTGGATTAAGCCTGATGATAAAGATCACTATGGAAACAAAGTAATCAAATTTGCAGGACAAATGTTAGCAGATCTGTTTAGAACTGCATTTAGAAATCTTGTTAGAGATATGAAATATCAATTAGAAAGATCGGGACAAAAACGTGGAATTAATGCAGTAGCTGCTGCTATCCGTCCGGGAATTATTACTGATAAATTAAACAATGCAATCGCTACAGGAAATTGGGGACGAGGTCGTGTTGGTGTTACTCAATTACTTGATAGAACAAATTACCTTTCAACAATTAGTCATCTTAGAAGAATTCAATCCCCACTTAGTCGAACTCAACCAAACTTTGAAGCAAGAGATTTACACGCAACACACTTTGGAAGAATTTGTCCAAGTGAAACCCCTGAGGGATCAAATTGTGGTCTAGTCAAAAACTTGGCTCTTTCTGGAATCATATCTGTAAATGTACCCTCTGAAGAAATTGTGGAAAAACTCTTTGATCTTGGAACTGTGCATTTCTTTGATGCAAAAGAAGATTTGAAGAAAGATGGAACTAGAATTTTTGTTGATGGACGTTTAATTGGATATTACAAAATTGGTGAAGAATTAGCTGAATCATTAAGAGAACTTAGACGAGATTCTAAAATTCATCCTCATGTTGGAGTGTCTTTCCATAAATCTGATATTGAAGGTTCAACTAGAAGGCTATACGTTAATTGTAATGCTGGACGAGTTTTGCGACCACTAATAATTATCAAAGATAACAAACCACTTCTTACTCAAGAATTATTAGATAAAATTTCCAAAAAATTAGTTTCATGGACTGATCTTTTGAGAATGGGTGTTTTAGAAATGATTGATGCAAACGAAGAAGAAAATTGTTATGTTACATTAGATGATAAAGATACAAAGAATCATACTCACTTGGAAGTTTTTCCACCTGCAATTTTAGGTGCAGGAGCTTCTATCATTCCGTATCCTGAACATAATCAGTCTCCAAGAAATACATACGAATCTGCAATGGCAAAACAAAGTTTAGGATTCTCAACCCCTATGATGAATACTAGTACCTATGTTAGACAGCACTTTATGCTATATCCTCAAGTTCCAGCAGTCAACACAAAAGCAATGAAACTTTTGGGATTGGAAGATAGACCAGCTGGTCAGAATTGTGTTGTTGCAGTGTTACCGTTTGATGGTTATAATATCGAAGATGCAATTGTACTTAGTAAAGCATCAGTAGATAGAGGATTGGGAAGAACATTCTTCTTTAGAATTTATGATGCTGAAGCAAAACAATATCCTGGTGGAATGCGTGATAACTTTGAGATTCCAAACGCTGAAGATAATATCAGGGGTTACAAAGGAGAGCGTGCATATAGATTACTTGAAGAAGATGGTGTTGTTGCAGCAGAATCCCCAGTAAAAGGTGGAGATATTTTAATTGGCAAAACTAGTCCTCCAAGATTTATGGAAGAATATAGAGAATTCGAATCAACTGGTCCTTATAGAAGAGATACATCAATTGGTGTTAGACCCTCTGAAACTGGAGTTGTAGATACTGTTGTCATGACTCAATCAAATGAAGGTGGAAAAATGTATAAGATTAGAGCAAGAGATATGAGAATTCCTGAAATTGGTGATAAATTTGCATCAAGGCACGGACAGAAAGGTATACTTGGAATTTTAGCAAAAGCCGAAGATTTGCCATATACTGCAGAAGGAATGTCTCCTGACGTTTTGATTAATCCTCATGCATTCCCTTCAAGAATGACTGTTGGAATGATGATGGAATCTATTTGTGGAAAGTCTGCATCATTACGTGGAAAAAGATTTGATGGTTCTGCATTTGTTGGGGAAAAAATGGATGAAGTTAAAGAAGTAATGGATGCACATAATTTCAAATATTCTGGTAAAGAAATAATGTATGACGGAAGAACTGGGAAAGCATTTCCGGTTGAGGTCTTTATTGGTGTAGTATACTATCAAAAACTTCACCATATGGTAGCCGATAAAATTCATGCAAGAGCACGTGGACAAGTTCAGATGTTAACTAAACAACCAACAGAAGGAAGAGCAAGAGGTGGTGGTTTGAGATTTGGAGAAATGGAGAGAGATTGTTTGATTGCTTATGGTGCTTCAATGATTTTAAAAGATAGATTACTTGATGAATCTGATAAATCTGATGTTTTTGTATGTGAAAGATGTGGTCTTGTAGCATATCATGATGTTAAACAACGAAAATATGTCTGCAGAGTTTGTGGTGATAAAGCCAAGGTTTCTTCAGTTTCAGTAGCTTACGCATTCAAATTATTGTTACAAGAAATGCAAAGTCTAAACGTTGCACCTCGATTGCTCATAAAGGAGAAACTGTAAGATGTCTATTCAAGCAATCAAAGCAATTGATGGAATTCGTTTTTCTGTATGGTCTCCAACTGAAATCAGAAAGTATTCTGTTGCAGAAATTACTGCTCCTGAAACTTATGATGAAGATGGAATGCCTGTTCAAGGGGGTTTGATGGATGGAAGACTAGGAACTCTTGAACCTGGACAAAAATGTTTGACATGTGGAAATACTGCAGCAAGATGTCCTGGACATTTTGGACATTTAGAACTTGCAGAACCAATTTTACACATTGCATTTATTGATAATATTTACAAATTATTACAATCCATATGTCGTTCTTGTGCAAGACTAAAAGTCCCTCAAGAAGACTTACAGGCATTTAAAAACATTAAAGATAAAAAAGCAGCATATACCACAATTTCTCAAAAACGTATTCCTGAACAAATTATTGATAAAGCAAAAAAAGCAAAAGAATGTCCTCACTGTGGAAAAACACAGTATGAATTAATCTTTACAAAACCAACAATCTTTGTAGAAAAAACAGAAATTGGAGAACATAGATTACTTCCAATTACAATTAGAGAAAGATTTTCACAAATTCTTGATGAAGACTTGGCACTCCTGTCTTATGATCCTATTACTGCAAGACCAGAATGGTTTATTCTACAAGCATTCCCTGTTCCACCAGTAACTGTTAGACCATCAATTATTTTAGAAACTGGAATTCGTTCTGAAGATGACTTGACACACAAAATGGTGGATATTATCAGAGTAAATCAAAGACTGAAAGAAAGTAAGGATGCTGGAACTCCCCCATTAATTGTTCAAGATTTGGTTGACCTATTACAATATCACACAACAACATATTTTGATAATGAAGTATCTGGAATTCCACAAGCTCATCATCGTTCTGGACGTCCTCTAAAAACATTAACTCAAAGACTCAAAGGAAAAGAAGGTAGATTCAGAGGTTCATTATCTGGAAAAAGAGTTGACTTTTCAAGTAGAACTGTAATTTCACCTGATCCTAACTTGGATTTGTCTGAAGTTGGTGTCCCAGAAGCAGTTGCCATGAAATTGACAATCCCTGAAATTGTTACAGAGTGGAATATTGAGAGAATGAGAAAATTAGTAATTAATGGGCCTGAAAAATTCCCAGGTGTAAATTATATTGTTAGACCAGACGGTGTTAAAATTAGATTAGACTTTGTAGAAGATCGTTCTACAATCGCTGAAACACTTGAAATTGGATATTTAGTAGAAAGACATCTTGCTGATGGTGACATTGTGATGTTTAACCGACAACCTTCACTTCACCAGATGTCCATCATGGCTCACTATGTTAGAGTACTTCCAGGAAAGACATTCAGATTACATCCATCCGTATGTCCTCCATACAATGCAGACTTTGATGGTGATGAGATGAATCTTCACGTTCCTCAAAGTGAAGAAGCAAGAGCAGAAGCTATCTTGCTAATGAGAGTTCAAGATCAATTAATCTCTCCAAGATATGGTGGTCCAATTATTGGAGCCCTAAGAGACTTTGTAACTGGTGCATATCTTCTAACTAAAGATGATACAACACTAACTGTTCAAGAATTTTCAAATCTTGCAATGCTTGGTGGTTATATTGACAAATTACCAACACCTGGATCTAAAACTAAAGATGGAAAACCAGCATACACTGGTAAACAACTCTTCTCTTTGTTCCTTCCAAAAGACTTCAGTTATGTTCTTACATCAAAGTGGTCAAAAGGAACTGGTGGAAAACCAAAAGATGTTGTAATTAAAAATGGTGAATTGATTAGTGGTGTAATTGATAAAACTTCAATTGGTGCAGAAGAGCCAGAAAGTGTTTTGCACAGAATTGCAAAAGATTATGGAAATGAAATTGGCAAGAATTTCTTAAACTCTATTCTAATTATGGTAAAACAATTCATCACACACTATGGATTTAGTTATGGTTATGGTGATCTTGAAGTTCCAGAAAAGAATGTACAACAAATCCTTGATGATATTCAGGATACTTATGATGTTGTATCTGACTTGACTGATCAATATGAAAAAGGAACTCTCAAACTTACAAGAGGTATGAAAGCAGAAGAAGCTTTAGAGGCATACATTGTTAATGAATTAGGAAAAGCAAGAGACAAAGCTGGCTCAACTGCAAATGACTCACTTGATGATTCTAATGCTGGAAAAATTATGGCAACAACTGGTGCCAGAGGTTCATCATTAAACGTAGGTCAGATGGCAGGTGCTTTAGGCCAACAATCAAGAAGAGGAAATAGAATGAATGATGGCTATAACAATCGTGCTTTAACACATTATAAAGAAAATGATACAAATCCTGATGCTCATGGATTTGTAAAATCAAATTATAGAACAGGTCTTACCGCACTAGAATTCTTTTTCCATGCAATGGGTGGTCGTGAAGGACTAGTAGATACTGCAGTTAGAACACAACAAAGTGGTTACATGCAACGTAGATTGATCAACGCATTAGAACACATTAGATTAGAATATGATGGAACAGTAAGAGATCCACATGGACATATTGTCCAATTCCTTTATGGTGAAGATGGAATCGATGTACAAAAAAGTGATCATGGTGAAGCATTCAACACTGTCAGACTAACTGAATCTCAAACCATTACTGACTCTGGAAAGAAAGCTACCAAAGAAGAAATTGAAACTTTGACTAAAAAGTATACCAAAACATTCAATCCAAGATTAACAAAGAATGTATTTGATGCGTTACATAAATCTGGATTAAGTAAGGTTGGTGTTGAGGCTGTATGTAAGAAAGGATTATCTCTATACAATAAAGCCAAAGTAGAACCGGGTGCTGCTGTGGGAATTGTCACTGCACAATCCATTGGTGAACCTGGTACTCAGATGACTTTGAGAACATTCCACTTTGCAGGAATTAAAGAAAGAAACGTCACATTAGGTTTACCAAGATTAATTGAATTAGTAGACGCAAGAAAGAAACCAGTAACTCCAACTATGGATATCTATCTTGATAACGAATCAAAGAAATCTCGAGAAAAAGCAATTGAGGTTGCAAGAAATGTTTTACAAACTAAAGTTAGTGCATTACTTGCTGACAGTGAAACTGATTATTCTACTCAAATCAAATTAATTTTAAGTGAAAACAGATTACGAGAAAGAGGCTGTTCAATATCTGAAGTTGAAGCTGCATTATCATCTAACAAAAAATTCAAGATGGAAGTTGTTGATTCATTAATTACTCTAAACCTTGTTGAGGAGTCTGATACTGCAACAGTTATTGCAATAAGAAATAAAGTTCTAAACACTACTGTAAAAGGAGTTCCAGATATTGAACGAGTTACCCTTGTTCAAAAAGATGACGAATGGGTCATTCAAACAACTGGTTCTAACATTGCTAGAGTGCTTGAAGTCAAAGGAATTGATAACAAAAATGTCAGAACAAACAATGTATTTGAAATTGCAGGAACTTTAGGAATTGAAGCTGCAAGAAATGCATTGATTGATGAACTTAATCATACTCTAGGCGATCAAGGATTAGAAGTTGATAATAGATACATTATGTTAGTATCTGATTTAATGTGTTCACGTGGATACATGCAACAAATCGGTCGACATGGCATTGCAGGAACTAAAGATAGTGTACTTGCAAGAGCTGCATTTGAAATTACTGTTCCAACAATTGCGCATGCTGCACTTGGAGGAGAAGTTGAACAACTCAAAGGAATTACTGAAAATGTAATTGTCGGAAGTAACATTCCAATTGGAAGTGGTACTGTTGACCTCTACATGCAAGTAAGTAAAAAGAAAAAGGAGTAAATGTGAATTAAGGTAATTATCATGGCTGACGAAATTTCTACATTAATGATGAAAAACAAGAACAAAAAAGTTCTACTTCGATTAAGAAATACTCATACTGTTACTGGAATTCTCAAAGACTTTGATATTCACATGAACTTAACATTAGAGGATACAGAAGAAACAGCTGATGGGAAAACTGAAAAAGTTGGAAAAATTTTATTACGTGGAGATAACATTTTGTTAATTTCCTTACCAAAAGAAGAATCCTAAATATTTAACAAATCATTTTCTATCTGATTGATGTTTACTTGTTTGGCTTTTTCATACTTCTTTATGTTTAAATCTTCAATAAACCTATAAAGCCCTACAGAGACGATCGACTTAAGGAAAAATGAGTAAGATACTTGAAAAATCATTAAAGGATGCCCTCAAAGAGGAAAAATTAACAATGGGTACTAGGCAAGTTTTGAACTCTGTTAAAAATTCCAAGCTAATCGTGTTAACTCAATCTGTAAAAAAAGAAATGATTGAGAAAATTGAGTCAGATGCAAAAAAAGAAAAAATACCGTTAGTAAACTTTCAAGGAACTTCAGTCGCATTAGGAAGATTATGTGGCTTACAATTCAGAATTTCAACAATTTCATTTACATCAATAGATGATGCAAACATCAAATCAATTTTAAAAGACATGGAAGCTGAGAAAAAAAATGAATAGTTGTATTATTTTGAATGTAGATTTAAATGAGACATTTTTTGTTGGAGATAAATAGGACATCTTATGACACAATCAATTAAACTTTCAACCGATCAAATGCGTATGATGTCATTGTTCCAAAATGTTACTGGTGCTACTGCACGTGATTGTATAGATGATGAAAAACAAGATAGAGTAATTTTTGTTGTTAATAATGGTAAGATGGGTCTTGCAATTGGCAAGGGTGGAATGCATATCAAATCATTACAAAATATTATTAAAAGAAATGTTGAATTAGTAGAATTTAATGAAGATCCTGCTAAATTTATTGCAAGTTTACTTAATCCAAAATTTATTTCTGAAGTTAAACTTAATACTCGTTTAGATGGTTCTAAACAAGCAATTGTCTTGGTAGACCCAAGAAAGAAGGGAATTGTTGTTGGTAGAGAAGGAAGAAATGCTGAGAAAGCAAGACTTCTTGCAAAAAGATATTTTGACATTAGTAGTGTTTTGATTAATAGTCCTGAAAGGGTGCAAATGGAGATATAGAAATTGAGAAAATCACCTCTTGGATTATTTGCTGGTAGAGTATTAACCACTAAAAAGAAAAAACAAAGATGGGCAATCTCTACCTACAAAAGAAGAGAGCTTGGAATTGATAAAAAAGCTGATCCTCTTGGAGGTGCTCCGCAGGCAAGAGGTATTGTTTTAGAAAAAGTAGGTATTGCAGCAAAACAACCAAACTCTGCAATCAGAAAATGTGTTAGAGTTCAATTAATTAAAAATGGTAAAACAGTCACTGCATTTTTGCCACGAGATGGTGCCATGAACTTTATTGATGAACACGATGAGGTTCACATTCAAGGAATGGGTGCAACACAAGGTGGTGCGATGGGAGATATTCCTGGAGTTAGATTCAAAGTTTTCAAAGTTAATGGTACATCACTTCATGAATTAGTAATTGGAAAGAAGGAGAAACCAAGGAGATAGAGAAATGGCTGAAACTAAAAACTTACTACTATTTAGAAAATGGGATTTATCTGATATTGAAGTAAAAGATCCTGGATTAAAAACTGCAATTTCTTTGAGAAAACAAGTTTTACCATACACTTATGGTCGTTCAGCCCTTAAACGATTCAACAAAGCTGATGTTAACATTGTTGAGAGATTAATGAATAAAACAATGCATTTTGGTAAAAAATATGCAAAAAATACAGGTAGAATGACTGGTAAGAAAACCAAAGTCCTCAACACCGTAAAAACAGCATTTGATATTATTTCCTTAAAGACTGGTCAAAACCCTGTTGAGGTATTAGTAAGAGCAGTAGAGTTTTCTGCACCAAATGAGGATACAACTAGAATTGTTTATGGTGGTACTGTTTACCATGTATCAGTTGATGTTGCTCCAATTAGAAGAGTTGACTTGGCTTTGAAATTTATCTCTGATGCTATCAAAGAAGCAACATTCTCAAATCCAAAACCTATTGAAGAACATATGGCTGAACAACTAATGCTTGCTGCAAACAATGATTCTTCTGCTCCTTCTGTCAAGAAGAAAAATGAGTTAGAAAGAATAGCACAAGCATCCCGATAGAATTTTTA
This sequence comes from Nitrososphaerota archaeon, assembly GCA_002730325.1. Lineage (GTDB taxonomy): Archaea > Thermoproteota > Nitrososphaeria > Nitrososphaerales > Nitrosopumilaceae > Nitrosopumilus. The sequence continues at coordinate 22,781 of PBZV01000014.1, read as the reverse complement.
CAAGAAAATTTTTACAGTAGCCCGAGGCAGATTCGAACTGCCGTCCCCGCCTATCCACTCTTGAGATCCAGAGGGCAGAATCCTTGACCGCTAGACTATCGGGCTACCAAAACCAATTCTGGTGTTTTAGAATATAATGATTTGCCGTATTACTTTATTCTGACTTCGTGGATTGCAATTGCATAATCGCATGTTGCTCTTAATCTCATATATGGGATTAATTTGTAATGAATAGAATAGATATTTTTTTCTTTTAGTATAATTCCTTTTTGTAGTAATGATGCTAATCCTCTTGAAGGGACGCTTATTGAAATATTTTTTTCTTCACATACTTTTTGTCTTTTGTTTTGAAATTGTTTTAATGTAAATACCACATCATTAATTTCCAAAATTAATGGCCAAATAATCTCTGTCCATACAAATCTTCTATTTTCAGTAGCTGATGCATATTTGCCTTTTTCACTCAACATTAATAATAACTGTCTTTGATGTTATAACTTGATAGTTGTCTCAAAACGAAATTGAAGAATCTCTAAACCTGTTGGAAAAAGATTGGACTGTAGATCCAATCATACGTAAATTTATTCTAGGAAAAATCTCTGATGTATCTGATTATCCAGTCAAAGTCAAAGACGTAGTGTTTCATGTACCTTTTCTTAATTCTGAAAAAAAATATATTTTATGGAAATGCTTTTGGCCTGATTGTCACAATTGTTGTGACAGACAAGGACGATTACCTCTAACTTCTGATGATTTGATTACGATAGGTAAGGGATTAAAATATCAAAAAACATCTGATTTCATAAAAAATGAAACACTAACTATAACGTATAGGGAACCGGGACCATCGGGACAAATGACTACCATGACTACTATCAACCTCAAAAGAAAAACAGATGAAACTGTATCTGATGATGGAACTCATATCTCATGTAGGTTCTTAGATGATGAAGGTGGCTGTAGTATGCATCCTGATAGACCTGGTGTATGCTATTTGTATCCATTTTCTACATGGCTTGAAAATGAAAAAGGAATTGCACGTGTACATGCAACATATCAATTTACAGGAGATTGTCCTGGATTTTATTTGGCAGAAAATTTAGATCAAATGAAAGATGAACTAAAGGAATATTCTAAAATAATTTATGATTATAACATGGCATCAAACAGAACAAATCGTGAAGTGTTTGGTTCAGTTAGTTTTAGTTAGGCTTTAGCAACTTTCATCAAATCTGAAATTTTAATATCCATCCCAAATCTGTCTTCATTTCTTTTCATGTATAGGAAAATTGAGATAAAGTCTGGAAGTGCTTTGAGGAAACTAAAGTCTTTGTGAATTTTTGCCCGAACAAAATTAAACACTTTGCTGTAAATTTTGTAATGTTTATCGACTGCTTTTTCATATGATTCAAAGTCATTCATATTTTCAACAAAGATATCTACACATTGCATACTTGGGATAATTCCTTCCCCTAACAATGCATACACTGTACCAATTGATTCTCCGACTCCAACTACTTTGCCTTTGTAAAATGGTTTACACTTATTTGGAGTTGCCAATCTAATTGGACGTCCTTTAGTTTGGAGAACTTTGCCTCCATGTTTTTTTAGAAATGCATCAGTTGCTTTGATATGGTTTTTGTTATAATCACCAGCACCAATATGTGCCCATTTTTCACCTAATGGGAAATACCAGAAATATCCTGACATGCCAGGAAATGGTTCAATGTAAAAATCATCATAAGGAAGACCATTTTCATATTCAACTTTGTATTCATAAGTTGGCAAAAAGAAATCTTCTTCCATTTTTGGTAAGTATACTCTGTTAAAACCAGTACAATCCACTATCATGTCATACTCTTTTTCTAATTCTTCAAGTTTTGGAGCTTTACCGTAAATAATTTTTGAATCTTTAATGAAATCTTTGATTAATGCTAGTTTATCGTATGTACACATTCCGTGTAATCCAATATCGAATTTGATATCATCATTCATCTTAACATGCATATTTTTACCATCATGAATTAGAAAATCATCAAAATTTCTGCCAGTCTTCTTGCAAAATTCTCGTAATACTGGTTTGATTGTTCCCCATGCGCAAATTGAGTCATGTCTTTCTTCTACATTTCGTTCATATCCAGTTACGTCATGTTCAGAATCTTTTAGTCTGGCCATAAGATATGACCCTGCAACTCCCATTCCCATAACTGCTATTTTCAAGACAATCTGCGAATTTGCTTCTCCTAATAAATACACTATCTGGTTAGTAGTTTTCAGCAACGAGAAGAGTAGTATCTGTTAAATAGGAAAATCCCTTATTCATAGTTAAGAAAAGGCCATCTGTCGTCTGATAACAATTCGTTTCAGATCTTAAGATAAATCGCTGTCATCAGAAAACACCCGTTTCTGTTCTTAAGCGTTGAGCTGTCATCGGACCTTTAAAGGGCTGATCTTAAGCTCATATTTGCCTTTTCGTTTCATTTATTTTGATATAATTCTGCGTTGTATTATGGATACTTTTGAGGCAATATCGACTAGACGAGCTATTAAGAAATTTGACAGCTCATATAAGATGAGTTCTGAAGATGTCAAATCTTTAATGGAATATGTAATTTTGTCTCCAACTAGTTATAATCAACAAAACTGGAGATTTGTAACAGTTACTGATCAAGACATAAAAGATAAAATTTCTAAATCTGCCCGAAATCAAGCACAGCCTAAAGATGGTTCCTTGGTAATTGTTCTTTGTGGGAACATGAATGCTTGGAAGGAAGAACCATTACGTTATTGGAAAAATAATACTTTAGAAAAACAAGAACTTGTAAAAAATTCATTAGCTAAAAAATATGCAGATAGTCCACAGAACCGTCGAGATGAAGCAATCCGTTCTTGTGGATTTGCAGGCCAAACCATAATGTTAGCAGCTCGACAGATGGGACTAGATTCTTGTCCGATGGTAGGTTTTGAATATGATGAATTGGCAGAGATAATCAAACTGCCTGAAGATCATCTTATTGTATTAATGATTGTAGTTGGTAAATCTTTGGAACCTGCTGGAGAACGTGGTGGACAATTACCCTTGAATGAAGTAGTTTTTGAGAATAATTTCTAAACATATGAGAAATTTTGTTCTGAATGTATACGCTTAAGTTTAGAATTTTTGTGGGACAATTGTGATGGATAAACGAGATGGTTTGGTCTTAGCAGGAATTTTAACTGCCGGTGCAATTGCAGTATCTTTCATGGTGTTAGTTGCAAATGGAATTATCGGTCATCCATTTTTGGGCATTTAAACATTCAATTAAATAAAAAAGAAAAATTGAAAATTTTTCTAAAATTCTATGATGGACCCTGCTGAAATAGAGTATTTCTGATTTTGTTGTTCTCCATGAACATCATACCAGGCGATATTCAAATTTACTTTATTTCTCAGAGCTGACTCTACTGTGATACAACTTGCTTGTCTTAATCTGTCTTGAATTGGTTTTTCTTGAACTATGTTTTCTTCTATTTGTTTTTCCATATGTTGTAACTAATAATATTAATTTAGCAACCTGAGTTAAAATTAATTTTTGATCGATTGATCAATCTTGACTAAAAAAAAATTTGATTTATAACTAAAAAATTTTATTCAATTAAGATTGCAGGTTTGAATGGTCTTGCATGTCTTGCCTTTCCTTTAGGATTGTAGATGTCTTCATCTGATTCAGAATAAACTGTAATGTCTACTCCAAAGTTTTCTTTTCCTAGTTGAAGCAATTCCTTTGTCAAGAAAGATTTTTCATTAAACTCTTTTGATTCTAATTTCATCTGTCTGATTTCAGTTGGTTCAGACAAAATATCTTTGATTGTCTTTTGTACAAAGTCTGGCATTTTCTTAACATCTGTTGTTTCAGGATTACTAATCAAATCCTTCATTACAATCCCCATGTTTGTATTTCCAGACATTACTTTTTCTAAAATGGCATGATATACTTTAGATTTGAAGGAATCAGACGTGTAAATTGTAATTTTTTGTGGGGTTATCTTAGTTACTTTGATAATGTTTGCAATGTCATCAATGGTTCCTTTGAGTAGTTCTTCGGATTGAATTGATGTGGGATCTACATTTTCTTTTGAGAATTTTGGCCATGCTGATTTTGATGCAAGCCCTGAATATCCTAATCTTTCCCACATTTCTTCAGATATGTGTGGTGCAAATGGAGATAACATTGCAACTCTTATAGATATTATTTGGTGTAATATTCCTGAAATGTTTTCTCTATTTTTAGCCTCAACTCTTTTGTGATACCAACTCAAGTCAGACTCAAATGAAAATAGTATATCATGAAGTGCCTCTCGTAACCTCATTTTTTCAATTGCTTCAGTAACTTGTGATATCATACCCTGAGTTTTAGACAAAATCCATCTATCTTCCGTCTCTAAATTCCCAATTTTTTCTACTTTGACTGTACTGCATTCTTCTAGTAGTGATTCTAATTTACTCTGAATGCCTGAGACTGATTCCATGTTAAAATCAGCGTCTTGGAGTAGTTCTGCTGATGAAATGATTGCCAATCTAATTGGGTCTGCACCATGTTCTCTGATTGCAGTTCGTAGTGGGATAATGTTTCCCATACTTTTTGACATTTTTGCCCCATCCATCATTACACTGCCATTGACAACAATCTCTTGTGGCCACAATTTTTTCTCAAAGATTGCAACATGATTCAATACAAAAAACGACAAGTGATTTTGAACAAGATCACGTCCTGAATGTCGTGAATCAACTGGATAGAAATAATTGAATTCTTTTTTCATCATTTCTATGATATCTTCAGAAAGTTTTGATGTACTAACAGCTAGTTTCACATCTCCTTTATCTAACAAAATATAATCAAAAAATTCTCGAGTTAAATTATCTGGTGTTACAGTTCCATCATTTACAAATCGTGAAATTGTATAATATGCCATGTAAATCACACTATCTGATAATGATTCTACAATCCAATCATGATCCCATGGAAGTTTGGTTCCTAACCCTTGCTGTCTTGCACAAGCTCGCTCATGCAACCAATCTATAACTTCCTTGAATTCAGTTCTGATATTATTTGGTAGAACATTCATCTCATCAAAACAATTACGAGCTAGTTCTTTCCATTCTTCATCACCATAATTCAAAAACCATTGATTGTTCAATATTTTTACAACACATTCTGCACCACATCTACATTGCACTGGAGCATTCTCAAGAATTGGAAATTTTTCTAAGTGATTATTTTCTTCTAACCATACTCTAATTTTTTCTCGTCCAAACTGTACTTTCTCATTGTTGAATTTATCACATTTTTCATTTAATTTTCCATCTGTGAATTCTTTGAGATACAACTCTTTTGTTGCTTCTTCTAATTTTTCATCTGATTGGTTATTGACTCCTAACTTTTCACAAATTTCTTTTGCAGGATATTTTCCATATCCTTCAGTTACTATAATTGGAATAGGCTCAATTTTTGAGGCTAATTCATGATTACTGGCCTTCAAATCCATTAATGCCTGGTAGTCTTTTGGAGCATGTGCAGGTACTGACATTACCAAACCTGTACCCATACTAGGCTCTACAAACTCAGCTGGGAATATTGGGATTTCTCGTCCATCATGATTTTTGGCATACTTTCCAATGATTTGGTCTCCTGGAATATCCCCAATTATTGAAACTTCTTTTTCAAAGAATTTAATTTTCTTTGCACAAGCTTCTGAAACAATCCATGTTTCATTATCTACTGAAACTTTTTTGTACATAGTATTTGGATTAACCCACAAGTTTGTAATTCCAAAAATTGTTTCAGGTCGCAGTGTTGTTACTGGAAAAATAAACTCATCTAATACAAATTTGATTAGGAAATTCTTGTCATCAATCTTTGGCTCTACATCTCCCATTGTATCATGTTGAGATACTGGGTTTTGATCAACTGGACACCATCCAACTGGATGACTTCCTTGAATGATTTTATTATTTTCTTTGAGTGTTGTTATTTGCCACTCAATAAATTTTTGATAACCTGGAACTATTGTTGTAAATTCTCTTCTCCAATCAATAGAGTAACCCATCTCAATCATTCCTGATTTAATTTCTTCATGGAAATAATCTGCAATTTTAATTGGCTCAACAAATGTCTTGATATCTTCTTCTGGTACGTGGTACACATTTCTCAACCCGTCTAGAATTTCTTTTTCTCCAGCTTGAATTCTTTTTGCCATTCCTAAAACTGGTGTTCCAGTATAGTGGAACCCCATTGGAAACAATACATTGTATCCCTTCATTCGATAAAATCTTGAATGAACATCAGCTAGTGTGTATGTTCTTCCATGTCCAATATGTTGTGGTGAGTTTGGATATGGATAAGCTACTGTGATAAATTTTTTTGGTTTATCATTTGGATCCGTTTCAAAGTCTTTAGACTCGTTCCATTTACTTCGCCATTTATTTTCAATTTCGTTCCAATTAATTTCCATAATTCATCATCCTAAAATCATTGATTTTGCTTTAGTTATTGCCTCGTCTTTTTTAGATGTGTCTTTTCCTCCCCCTTGAGCAAATTTGGTATCTCCACCACCTGAACCTCCCAAAATTGAGGCTATTTCCTTGGCAATTTGCCCTGCATTTATGCCTGAATATTCTCCTGCAAATACCATTACACGTACAGTTGGACCTGCCTCAAAAATTCCACAAAATGCTGCTTTGTCATCTTTTGCCACTAACTTTTTGCCAAAGTTCTGGTGAAAATAATCATCATAATTTTCACTTGCAGTAAAACAGAGTTTGTCTTTNGTGTTAATTCCATCTGATTCTACTGATTCCCCTGAAAGAATCTTTTCTAAAAGCACTGGAATNTTTTCTCTTGCATTTTGTTTATTTTTATCNCTCTGTTTTTCTAGTTGCTCTTTTGCAANTGNTTCTTCTTCTTTTCTTTCNGATTCCTCTTCTTGTTGTTTAACATAATCAAATGCATTTGGTCCTGATACAAACTCTAAACGAACNACTCCGTCTTGAATTCTTTTAGTCTTTGTAATTTTGATTAATTCAATATCTCCAGTTTTCTTGACATGAGTTCCNCCACAAGCTTCAATNTCNTTNTCNTCAATTGAAACAATTCTAACTGATTTAACTGGNACNACCCCTCCTTGGTAAATTCTAAATCCATANTTTTGTTCTGCAGTTCCTCTGTCAAAATATTCAATAGTTACAGGNTAGTTGTNTTTTANCATCTTNTTTGCAGCATCTTCAATTTGTTTTACTTGTTCATCACTAAGTGATGAGTGATGTGTAATGTCNAATCTTGCATGATCANCTTCTTTGAATGCTGAATGTTGCCAAACCCATGAACCCAAAACACTTCGAGCTGATGTATTGATAATGTGAGTACTGGTATGNTTCTTTGTTATGTTAGAACGTCTTGTTATGTCCACTTTACATTGAACAGTTTCTCCTTCTGTTGGTANTCCNCCTTCAAGTTTGTGAACTATAATGTCTGCATGTTTATTNACATCAATCACATCAAACCCTGCGATACTTCCGTGGTCTGGCTCTTGTCCTCCNCCNCTAGCATAAAATGACGTTCTATCAAGTACTACTTGGTNATCAAATACTTTGAGAANTTTGGCTTCAAANTCCATTGGGTCATCTTTGTAAAACAAAGTTTCAGTTTCTGGTAGTTGCTCTAGTGGTAGTTCTGTAACTCCCTTTTTCTTTTCAGATTGATGCAAATCAGATAACTTGGAGTAAAATGATGATGGGATTTCAGAAATTGCATCNACTTCCTTTAGGTATTCGGGAGTGATTCCATCTGATTCGTAAAATGTAATGAGTTCATCTACTGTTGGCACTCCTTTCTCACGAATTTTATCGGCCTTTTTCTTCATGTGTACCTTTGACTCTTCATATCTTGAAGANTCTATCTTGAGAATTTTCTTTACATCTTCTCTCTTCTCATTTAGTTCTGGATAGGTATCTTTGAGATAATCAATATGTNAGTCAATCAAATNATCAATGTCTANCTTGAGATTGAGCTTGCTAACTGTTGCATTNATTCTTCTTAACATCATTCTTAGATTATANCCTCCACCAACATTACTTGGAAGTGCNCCATCAGTAATTGCAAAAATCAAAGTTCGTAAATGATCTGCAATGAGATACATTCCTTCTAGNGGNGTGATCATCTTGTTTAGTTGGTCATCAGTTACTNNTGCAGTTTTGATTGCATGACGTCTAACATCATTNAGATCTTCAAAGTTATCNAGTGCCTTTGCAATTTCTGTAAAGTATTTTCTTAAAATTTCTGAATCTGAGTCAATTCCAATTGTATTAAATAATTTCTCATTTACTGGGCCAAAACAACAGTCGTATGCAGTTGGAGTTCCCATGGTAATCCATGCAAATCGTTCAAGGCCTGCNCCCATGTCAATTACCCTCTGATCAAGTGTAGTNTGNTGTCCTAATTCNCCTTGGAATTCTGTAAAAACTGCATTTCCAAGTTCTAATCCTCTCACAAAGTATTCTAATGATGGNCCAAATGANCCNCCNCCTGNCCATACATCTTCAACAAAAACCACNTCTTCTTTTTTNATTCCAAANTGATCAGTNAATAATCTNTAATCCAAATNAACACATTCATCTTTCCAATACCCTTGATTATCTGGAANACTATGTTGTCCAATCATACAGAAACTTGAAAAATGTCTACCTGTTACNCCTACATTTTCTAAATCTTTGAATCTCAAACAAGTCTGTGGGACTACTAGTGGGTTTGCAGGAAATTCAAAGACAACCTTNGANCCCATTACTCTTTGAAAGTCAACTATTGATGCAATTGTAAAGTACAAGTCATCTCGCCATCTNCATACAACAGGGTATCTGCTAACTGATGTGTGATTATTTTTTACAAAGAATTCTTCAACTTGTTGCCAAGCTTGGGTGTAATCAAACCGTTTTGTTGTTGGTGGCTCTCCNATAAATGAATAAGTATCAATTCCATCATCNGGACATAACTCTCGNNCTGCATCTAAAGTCCAAAAGAATCTGCCACACTTAGAACATGACTTTCGAACAAATCCTTGTTCTTGAAATAATTTGACATTATAGTATTTGTTAGGATCTGCTGAAAATTCCTTTAGAATCTGGTTTTTATCCAANGNTGTGACTGTAATTNCCCGATATTAAGAATTGTCGATAAATGATACATTAAATATGATATACAATTTAGTCTGTTNATGTTTGGGANAAAACCAGAACTCAAAGAAGGGACATATGTTTTCTCTACCAAAAAGAATGGAGANTATGATGATTTTATTTTTGGTGCANTTACTGGAGTTGATGGTAAAAAAGTAGGAATTACTGGNGTCATTGTAAATCCTGTTGGTCTNAAAAACAAACTAGCACAAGGAAAAACAGGNGAGCGTTCACGAGAAATTTTAGAAAANCCTACCCCNGANAATGTTGTATTGGCTTTAGTGTATAGAGTTGAACATGAAAATTATGCTGGTGTNATTGATCTTGATTCTGATAAATGCGATCTAATTCCNCCAAAAGTTTTTGAAATGCTAGATGGTTGGATTCGTGAATCTCTTCCTGAATTTATCAATGCNGTTTTGTCATTGCCTCCAGGAAATGAAAGAGATGAAGCTAAACGAGTCTTAAAACACCGAATGAATACTTTGACAAACCNAAATTTGAAAAGAACTCTTTATTCNATTTGTAGAAGTCTGAAAATNCTAAACTAGAAATTCAAATTTCTAGGCATAATTTCTCTATAGTTTTATATTATGCCCTTAGAAAATCTTGGTACAATGGAATATGTTTACGCTGCTTTACTTCTTCACAAGCTAGAAAAAGAAGTTAANGAGGCAAACCTTACATCAGTTGTTAAAGCATCTGGTGCTGAAGTTAATGAAGCCCAAGTTAAATCTCTAGTCGCAGCACTAGCCGATGTAAATATTGATGATGCAGTTAAAGCCGCACCTGTAGCAGTTGCAGCCGCAGCAGCACCAGCAGCAGATGCACCAGCCGGTGGTGAAGCAAAAGAAGAAAAGAAGAAAGAAGAACCTAAGAATGAAGAAGCAGCCATGGAAGGNCTNTCTTCACTATTTGGTTAGAAAACTTTACTTTTTTCAATTTAATTTTGATCTTTATTTTTATCAATCTTAATTAGCACTGTTGTTCACTTTTTATTGATTGGTTGATTTCTCATTTCCTGTAGATGGTTTTATCAGTATTTTAGATTATTTAGGAACTGTTGCTTTTGCAATAACTGGTGCATCCAAGGCAATTNCACATAAAGCAGATATTTTTGGAATTATAGTTTTAGCTACTGTTGTGGGAGTTGCAGGTGGNATNACNCGTGATNTTGTGTTTGGAAGATTNCCCACNGCNTTNTCTGATCCAATCTATGTTTGTCTAACTGNAATTACTGGTATTGTGATGTTNTTTTTATTTTCATATTTGAAAAAGAAGATGAACATTTGGTTGGTGTTTGATGCAATTGGATTGGGTGTATTTTCAATTATTGGTGCATCAATTGCATACCAAATAGTTGGAATGAATTTNCTTCCAATGTTNTTTGGAGGAATGATTACTGCCATTGGTGGTGGAATATTNCGTGATGTCTTTGTCCGAGAGATCCCNATTGTTTTTGTCAAAGAGGTTTATGCAGTNGCNAGCATTATTGGAATAGTTATTTTNTACATTGNTCTATCTACTATTGGNGATATTCAAGNNGCNTCAATTATTGGAATNGTNACTGCNNCTGGAATTAGATTATTGGCNATGAGGTATAATTGGAACCTTCCNAGGGTTCGNGAAACTTAAAAATCTCTAAACAATATTTGCACTAACATCNATTTTGTTAGCCATGCTATACATGGCTGGNCATCGTTCTTCTGCCATNTTTAAAATCTCTTGTAGTTTTTGATTATCTGCATTTTCACTTTGNGCATCTACNTGAAAANTAATNCCNTCTGTAANTGGTTCATCAGACAGATCAAAAGATTTTGCAAAATTGATGTTACATTGTGTTNCNACATTNAATTTTGTTAATTTCACNCCTTGTTTTGCAGCAATTCCTACAAATGTACCNATAAAACAAGATGTAATTCCTGCAATACAGTAGCCCATTGGACCTAATCTGTTACCTTCTCCACCTAAAAATGATGGTGAATCGATTTCTATTACTTTACTTCCCTTTTCAAAAGCAAGTTCTGTTTTAAATTGAAATTCTGAATTTGGATCTAAATTCCATTCGCCTTGTAGTTTGACTGGTTTTCTTAATGTGTTCTTGTCTTCTTTCCCCCTTGCTATTGTATTGGAAACTTTTTCAAGATCAACATTATTGATTTTTACCATATGACTCAAAATTTTGTAAATTGAACTACTGTATAAAGTTCTGGTTGAATATTTTTCTTCAATCTAAAAAATTTGGTTTATGATGGTGTGTAATCTTTTGCTTGACCTGCAACACCTTTTGCTTGAGCATCTGCTTTTTGTAAAATTTGTTCTTTTGTTTCATCAGTCATGAATCCTGATTCAACAGATACTGAACGTGCAGATTGTGCTGCCTTAGCAAGAATTTGTGAAACGTTTTCAGCAGTAATGTATGCTGCCTCAATTGATAGAGAAATTGCTTCTTGATGTGCTTGTGCAAATTCATTTCTAATTTTCTCAACATCAATTACCATTTCAGATTCTGAATACTTTAATCCGTCTTCTAATGCTGTGAAAAGTGAAATTCCTGCTTCTACTGGTTTGATATCTAATTTACCTAATAATGCTGCTAGTTTTTCGTTGATTACCCCGCCTGCTTCTACTGGCGTACTGTCTTTTGCAATCCAAATTGTTCCTTGATCAATTTTTGTTGGAATTCCTGCTTCTTTGAATTCAGTTAGCATTGGTCCTGGAGCAATTCCTGTATTTTTTGCAGGAACTAAAATATCGATACTTGCAATATCTCCACCCCTTGCAGCCATCATAATTTTATTTTTTGAAAGTAAAACATTTAGCTTGAATGGTGACATGTCTGTAAACATGAACATGATTTGTCCTTTTAACTCCCCAATCATATCTTTAATTCCTGGAACGTCTAATTGTTCAATGGCTTTTATTGCAACTTTATCTTTGACACATACAAATTCTACTTGACCCTTGAGGGTTTTTCTTAATGGTAGAATTTGTGTTGAACGAACTTTCGTCATTTTGATAACTGCCATTACTTTGTATTTTTTTGGAAGCTCTTGTAATTGTTGAAACATTTGAGCTTTTCTTTTAGGATAAGTGGTTCTATTTTCGTGCATATTTCTTCCTAACCTCTTGTATTTGTTTTACTGGTTTGCCCATTGTAGTTTTTAGTAAAATTCTCTTTACATTTTTTTCACCGTTCGGTAATTTCTTTTCAATTGCACTAAGAACTGCATGTGCATTAATTGCTAAATCATTATCATCCATTGTCATATCTCCAATTTTACATGCAACAGAAAGTGATGCTCTTGTTCTAACTTTGATTGATGATCTAAATCTTGATAAGAATGCATCAATTGGTGCATTAAATGGAACTGGTGTTGGCATTTTTCCTCTAGGGCCTAAAAGTTGACCTAAAGTTTTACCGACAAGTGGCATGACTTGAGTGTCTGCCAAAAAGAAATCATATTTGTTAATGAATTTTCTAGATTCTCTTTTGTTAGTTGCAAATTTATCTAATTCTTCAGTACCTATTACAGAATCTGCTTTTGCATCTTTTGCCTTTAATCCCATATCTCCTGTAGCCATGACACAAACAGTTGCAGGTGAGCTAGTTTTTGGAAGTTGAACTACTTCATTGAGAGCAAATCCTTTTTTTACATCAATATCTTTGAAATTAACGATCAATTCTATTGATTGCTTGAATTTTCTCTCTTTTGTTGCATCTTTTGCCTCTTTTACCATTTCCGCAAATTGTGCCTCTGTAATCATAATGAACAATTTCGAAAAAGCCTACTTAAAATCGTTTAGTGACTGAAAATTTTGGAGATTGTTTATTTTAAAAAATTACATATTTTATAAAAATAACCTAAAAATTTAATAAAAAAATTGCTTAAAGCCTACATATATTAAATCAAAACCACGATTTTGTATCGAAGTGCACCGATTCGACGAACTTGATATGAAATTACTTTATGAATTAACAAATGATGGATCTATCTCTGTTCCTATTTTGTCTAAAAAACTGAACATTAACGCTTCGGTGCTTTATAGTCGAATTAAGAGATTAATGAAGAAAAAACTAATCAAAAAATTCACTATTGATATTGATGACTCTCTATTAGGAATTGGAGTCAAAGCCTTAGTTGGCATTAACAGAGATCCAAAGTTTAAAGAATCAATTCATAAAAAATTCATGGAAACAAAAGAAGTTGTATCCATATCTGAAATCACTGGTAGATTTGATATTGTGATAAAAGTATATGCCAAGAATTTGGAAGCACTTCACAGTGTAGTGATTGAAAAAATTGGAAAAATTGAAGGAATTCAAAATACTGAAACCTTTGTAGAATTACAAAAAACCGATAAAGAACCTGTTTATCTAATTGATTAATTATTGAAATTTTCTAAAAATTCTTTAATAAAATATTATTTGATAAAGAAAAATAATTTTAAAATTAATTTTTTATTGGAGTTTTTCGTCCCATTTACCTTCATTGATTTCAGCAGTGATTTCTTTAGGTGTTTTTCCTTCAATTTTAACTCCTAATGCTACACATGTACCAATGATAGTTTTTGCAACTGATTTCAATGATGAAGCATAAGATTTGTCAAGTTTAGTTTTTGCAACTTTGACAATTGAATCTATTGTAATATCACCTACCCATTCAGTACCTGATGCGCCTGAACCTTTTTGAATTCCTGCTTCTTTCATGATTAATGCTGCGGCAGATGGAATACCAATTTCAATTTCATATTTTTTTGTATCACTATCAACAATTACTGTTACTGGAACTTTCATTCCTTCAAAGTCTTTGGTCTTTTCATTTATTGAATTAATGACTTCCATGATGTTGACTCCAAGTGGACCGAGTGCTGGACCTAATGGTGGACCTGCTGATGCTCCTCCTCCTGTTACAAGTGCTGATATTTTTTGTTCTCCCATTATTTATTCAACTCAAAATGAAAATTTAATTCTTCCTAAGCCTCACTCGAAAGTTTTAGATAGTTTGCATCAACTGTTACTGGTAATTGATAAGATGCATCCAATAAAACTACTGTAGCTTCTTCTTTATCTACATCAATTCTAGTAATTGTTGCTTTCATTCCCTTGAATGGACCGCCTGTAATTTCTATAACGTTATCTACTGCTAATTGTGAAACTGTTGATTTTTTGATTAAGTATCCTTCGATATCTTTGAATTCTAATTCCCCTCTTAATTGACCTCGAATATGTCTAACTCCTTCTACTGCCATGTATGCGTCACTTGGATTAATTGCCTCAATTACAACATATCCTTTGAGTCCATCAACAAGTAAAACTGATTGAATGGTTATTTGATTGGCATTGGCTTTAGCTTCTAATAATCTCATTACCACTTTTTCTTGTCCTCCTGTGGTTCTAATTGCAAATAGATGTGATTTTATTTCTTCAGACAATTTTATCTACCAAATGTAACTACTGAAAAGACAAACTGTATTGTAAATCCAATGGCACCCACACCCAAAATTCCCATTAATACTAATCTGAGATGTTGTTGATACTCATCTTTGTCAGGTTTTTTGGCCATTTTCATGGTGTTGACCATATTCTTCAAAGTCTGCCTAGGGTTCATTGGTGGAAATTAATAAGGTGTCCTTATATTCCTTATCTCGTGGAACTCCTAATTGCATATCGAGATGACCCTGCAGGCCACAATATGGCAAAATTCCTTTCCAAAAATATGACTCAAAATGGTGAACTTTTTCATGGAAAATATTATGATCTATTAATCATTCAATCTCCTGCAATTTCTGCTGATTGGTTAGATGAAAAATATGATTATGATGGATTTGTATTTTTATCAAAACATGCTGCAGAATCAGGGGAATTGGCTTTAACTTGTCATAGTACTGGAAATTTTTCTGAGGCAAAATTTGGTGGAAATGATAAACAAATTGCAATACCTCACCCAAATCTACAAAAAAAATATCTTAAAACTTTAAAGAAAAATCAGGATCAATTTTTAGAATTTCAAATCACAATTGAAGCAACTCACCATGGTCCAACTGCTCTGAAGAAACCCTGTATCTTCATTGAAATTGGAACTACTGAAAAACAATGGACTGATGTATCTTTGTGTAATTCAGTTGCATTTTTGGTTCATCAAGTAATGTCTGAACCGGTTGAAAGAAATCCTGTAGCCATATGTTTCGGTGGAACTCATTACTCTTCAAAATTCACTAAAGAACTACTTGAGGGAAAATATGCTCTTGGCACTGTAATTCCAAAACATGCACTTGATAATTTAGATGATGAATTATTTTCTCATATAATTTCCCAAAATAAAATGGCCAAAATTGCACTTTTAGATTGGACAGGATTGGGTCCAAATAAATCTAAAGTAATTAATTTACTTGAATCTACAGATCTTGAGGTCATCAAACTTTGAATCTTGATGAAAAGATTTACAAAAAATTACTACAAGTTCCCAAAGGTCAAATTACAACTTATGGTGAATTGGCAAAAGCTGTTGGACTAAAAAATGGTCAAAGAGTTGTTGGAAAAGTGATGAACAAAAATCCTTATCCTGTAATAATTCCCTGTCATAGGGTTGTAATGTCTACTGGAAAAATTGGTGGTTATGTTTTTGGTAAGAATATTAAAACAAATATGCTAAATGATGAAGGTATAAAAATTCAAAATGGTAAGATTGTAGATTTGGAAAATAAAATTTATAGATTCTAATCTTTTCTCTTTTCTCTGATTTCATCCATCAAAGTTCTAAGATGTGCTTTGTTTCTAACTGTATTACCGCCNACTTTTTTNTATAATGNCCAGAATTCTGGATTTGTCAAATCTTTTCTATCTTTAGCAATTTTTAGTAATCGTCTTAATGCTCTAACNTTTGCAACNTANACTGTTTTNTTTCCTACTCTNGCACCTTTNNTNCCTNGTTTNGAACCTTGAGTTGTACCTCTTTTATTTNTCTGAGCTTTTTTGGTTTGTGCTCTACCTTTTGATGTTCCTGTAAATGATTTGATTGTAATTGTATTTGCNGTAATTANACTACGNATATTTTCTCTAGTAATTGCATCTGCAATNTCTGTTAAATGATCTGTATCAAATCTAATTCTGTGAANGCCAACNCCTGTGACTCGTGCTACGAGTCTTTTTTTAGCTTTAAGATTTACTACCANTTGCACTCACTCTTGCATTAAATATTTTGAACTTTTTCTCAATTGCTTTAACAACAATCTCTTTTCTTTTTTTAGTACCAACACTGTGTCCAAATCTNACCCCATCTTTTTT
The DNA here is from genome assembly GCA_002730325.1 of Nitrososphaerota archaeon. GTDB lineage: Archaea > Thermoproteota > Nitrososphaeria > Nitrososphaerales > Nitrosopumilaceae > Nitrosopumilus. Next base: position 6,288 of record PBZV01000014.1, on the reverse strand, counting down.
TGGATCTANTTTTTCTAAATCTGAAATGTTGNAAACTAAATTATCTGTAAATCCTGATGGGTGTAATCCTTTTGCATCTCTTGGTCCACCATATCCTACTTTAACAAGACCTGGACGACCTCTACTTTTTTGTTTTCTTTGATGATGATCAATACCTTTTGGTTTTCTCCAATTTGTTTGAAGTCTAACATAACGCCAACTTTCTGGTCTGACAAAATCTGGATTGTGTTCTTTGATCTCNTGTCTCTTTGCAANCAGTTCTTTGTTGATCGTCATAAAATGAGTCTTGAATTTTGAAATAAATACGTTCCTAGACTCCAAAAAATTTCAGGCAAGAAAGAGATAATAAGGAAATACAAGGCGGATCGAAATATTCATGNACAAACATGAGATAAAATCAGACATTTTTGGTGGTGTATCCTATTGACTGAGATAGTAGGTACTGNTACAACTGANAAATTTTNATCNCAATTGACCTCATTTGGAATAAATCCNTCCAAAGTTCACAGAAANCTCACTGTTGAACAAATGGTTAGTTATGCAGTTGATCGTAAGGAAGGAGTTGTAAATTCTACAGGCTCCCTTTCTGTCAATACTGGAAAATATACTGGACGTTCTCCTGATGATCGATTTATTGTATATGATGATAAAACTCATGATACNATTGATTGGGGAAAAATCAACCATCAATTCCCAAGTGGAAAGTTTGAGAAAATTTTTGAAAAAATGAAAAACTTTGTTGATAACAAAGAACTTTTTGTATTTGATGGTTTTGTAGGTGCTGATCCTGAAACTCGTTTACCNATTAGAGTGATTAATGATCATGTTTGGCAAAACATGTTTTCAAGTAATTTGTTTATTCGACCAAATAATCAAGAGTTAGAAAATCATGAACCTGAATTTACNATTTTATGTATCAATGACTTTGTTNCGGTTCCNGAAATNGATGGAACANGNACTGATGTTTTNATTTTAATTGATTTAACAAGAAAAATTGTTTTGATTGGTGGAACTGAGTATGCTGGAGAAATGAAAAAATCCATGTTTGGTGTAATGAANTTCTTATTGCCTGATAAAGGAATTTTNCCAATGCANTGNTCTGCAAATATTGGAGAGAAAGGTGACACTGCATTGTTCTTTGGTTTATCTGGTACTGGAAAAACNACNCTTTCTGCAGATCCTAACAGAAAATTAATTGGTGATGATGAACATGGTTGGTCTGATAATGGAACTTTTAATTTTGAAGGTGGTTGCTATGCAAAATGTATCAACCTTAGTCAAGAAGCAGAACCNGAAATTTGGAATGCAATNAAACCTGGTGCNCTTTTGGAAAATGTTGTCTTAAAAGANAATATTCCAGATTATGATGATAATTCATTAACCGAAAATACTCGTGTNGGTTATCCGTTAGATTACATTCCAGGAGCTGTAATTCCTAGTGTTGGTGGAAATCCTAGAGTNATCATATTTCTTACTGCAGATGCATTGGGNGTTTTACCACCTGTTTCTAGATTNACAAAAGANGGTGCAATGTATCACTTTATGTCTGGATATACTAGCAAATTAGCAGGTACNGAAAGAGGNATTAAAGAACCAAAATCTGTCTTTTCTCANTGCTTTGGAGCNCCNTTNATGCCTAGACCTGCNTCTGTTTATGCAAAATTACTTGGAGANAAAATTAATCAACACAATACTGTAGTTTATCTTGTAAATACTGGTTGGTCTGGNGGTGCATATGGTGTTGGNAAAAGAATCAAGATCAAATACAGTAGAGCAATGNTTACNGCAGCTCTTACTGGTGCCCTTGATATTGTAAAGTATAGNCATGATGATCTTTTCAATTTAGATATTCCAACTGAAGTAGANGGTGTTCCTTCAGAAATCTTAGATCCAAAAAATACTTGGATTGATAAGGACTCTTACAACCTTTCAGCAAAAAAACTNGCTCAAATGTTTGTTGAAAACTTTAAGAAATTTGAAAATGTTTCANCAGATGTCGTTAGTGCTGGTCCAAAATATTCTCCATAAACTTATCTTCTTTTTAACAATCCAACAATTCCTACTAGTGTGATAATTCCTGAAATTATTCCAATTTGTTTTTCTGGAATATCTATCCAAAACCTATCTACATTATCTGAAAGTGTGGAAATTTTAATTGTGTTAAATGCATTTGATGTGGTTCCGTTAACTCTAATTTTTGCATCAATCCAATACTCTCCATTTTCATAAATTTCAATTGTTGAATTTTTATTTGGTGTCATAGTTGTAGTGAATGTTTTTCCATTTTTACTATTAATTACAGAAATTTTTGCAAAACTCCATTCTTCTGGATGATTAATCTCAAAGAATAATTTTTGATTTTCTTGATTAACAAAAACTGAACCTGGTGTATAGTGTAGTAAAAATGGAATAGTGTACTTTGTATTTTTATGATTTATAATTAATTTTCCTTCATGGTCGCCAAAGTTTTTCTCATTTACATTCATCTTAATTTGCAACTTATCTCCTTTAAGAAAATATGAAAAGTCAATGAAATCCGGTCCTTCAAAAATTACTTTTAATCCATCTAAAGTTCCATCAATGAGTTTTAACTCAAATTGTTTTGAAAATTCTAAATTATCTGAAGATACACTTGCAACAAAATTTGGTGGTAAAATAATCAAATTTGCATTAAAGGCGTTTCCAATATCGAGTCTTCCTGAACCTACTTCCAAAATTGAGAATTCTTGTTCATAGGCATCTGAAACAGGCATTGTAGTTGTTAACAATAATGATTTTATCTCATGATGCTGTAGTTCTGGATTTTTTTGTAACAGTAATGCTGCAGCTCCGCTTACATGTGGTGCAGCATAACTTGTTCCACTGACTACATTATATCCTTCATTATTTTTTGTGGTATCGATATATGCTCCTGGTGCTACAATTTCTGGTTTGATATAAAATGGTGAAACAGGTCCTCTTGAACTAAAAGATGCTAGATAGTCGGGATTATAAAATAGATTCATAGATGCAGTATTTTCATTTTTTATTAATTCCATTATTTCTAACCCCTCTTTTCTGTCGATAGATACTACTGGAATTTGTGGAGAATAATCTGGTTCTATAAATTCATGAACAAGTTCACCTAAGAAAATTCCTGGTTCATTATTATACACAATCAACGCCCTTGCTCCTGCATCAGCTGAATTTTTTTCCTTAACTGAAAAATATACTAATTCTCCTTCTACATTACTCCCTCTCTCTACAATCAGAATTGTATCTTTTACATCAATTTTTTCAAGATCAACTATTTTTCCATACTCTCCAAAAATTATTTTTCCATTAATTGGTTCATCTATTTCTAAAGTCCCCACCATTGGCATTACAGTAAATGGTTTCCCATTAACTTCTAATGTTGCAACTAAACTTGAAGGAAGGTTGTTGTATGTTGCACCCACTGTTATAGAATTATGATTACTTCCTGGACTGCCAATTGTTTTAAAATCTGGACCGTCATTTCCAGCAGCTGTGACCACAAAAACCCCATTTTCTAATGCATGATTTACTGCATGGTCAATTTTGGAATCAATTTTGTTTTCCCCTAAACTAATATTGATAATATCTGCCCCATCTTCAATTGCTTTGTCAATTGCCCTGATGATTAGTTCAGATGAAACATCTTCCCCATCTTCAGAAACTTTGTATGCTAAAATTTTTGCTTTAGGTGCCACACCTTTTTTTCCACCATCAGCTGCAATTACTCCTGCAACTTGAGTTCCATGACCATTTGTATCTGTTGGAGGCTCATTTTCTTCAACAAAGTTGAATCCTCCTATGACTTTCCCTTCTTCCCCCCAACCAAGTAAATCTGGATGAGTGAAATCTACTCCTGTATCTATTACTGCAATTTTAATTCCTTTTCCATCAATCCCCTGAATTCTTGGAATGTCTGTTCCAACAAATGGTACACTTCTATCCAAGTATGTTTGAATTCCATCTTCCGTTTCTAATTGGAGAAAAATGAAACTAGATAAAAATACCATTATTAATGAAAAAATTAATACTTTCACAAATTTTCTATTTTTTTTAACAAGTAAAAAAGGAATTGTTTAGTAAACCAATAAATGGAATAGACATACAAAATACTTTATGGGAAAATACACACTTCCTGAAATGCCATATGCTTATGATGCATTAGAACCTCATATTGATGCAAAAACAATGGAGATTCATCACACAAAACATCATCAAACATATACTGACAAATTAAATGCAGCACTTGAAACATGTCCAACTGAAATTCAAGAAAAAGATATCATTGACATTTTGTCTGATATCAATTCAGTACCTGAGGACAAAAGAGGCGCTATTAATTTCAACGGTGGTGGTTATGATAACCACAGGTTATTTTGGAATAACATGAAACAGAATGGTGGTGGAGAACCTGGAGGATCAATTGCAGATGCAATTAACGATTCTTTTGGAAGCTTTGCTAACTTCAAAGAGAAATTCACATCTACTACTGCAGTAATTCAAGGCAGTGGTTGGGGATGGTTAGTATACAACCCTTCGACATCTAAAGTTGAATACAAATCAATGCCAAATCAAACTAGTCCAAGAACTGAAGGATTAGTACCGTTATTGGGTTGTGATGTTTGGGAACATGCATATTATCTAAACTATCAAAACAAAAGACCAGTATACATTGAAGCATGGTGGAATGTAGTTAACTGGGATGAAGTAGAAGATAGATTCTCTAAAGCAAAATAAAGATAATTCTTTATTTTTTATTTATTTTTCAATTTCTAATCTAACATCATGAATGAATTTATAACCATCTGGACGAGGTTTGTTGTAAATGAGTGAAGAACAGGCAGAGCAATTAATGCAACAAATGCAAATGCTTGAAACATATTTTTCAGATTTATCTCAAAGAGAGCAAACATTTGTTGGTATTTTGAGAGAAACTACTTCTGCAATCCAATCTATTCAATCTCTTAATGAAAAACCTGAGTCAGAAACACTGGTCCCAATTGGAATGGGAACGTATATCCCAACAAAAATTTCATCTACTCAAAAAATAGTTTTGAATATAGGTGCCGGTATTGCTGTAGAGAAAGATTTTGCTTCTGCAATAAATTATCTTGAAGCACGAATTAAAGAAGTTGAAATTGCCTTACAAGACACTTCTGCTAAAAAACAAGATGCTGCATCCAGATTAGAGCAAGGAAAAGCACAAGTCAATCAAATGATGCAAGCTATGAAACAGCCCCCTACTTCCGAATAAACCATGTTTGATAAACTTCGTAGTGCATTTTCAGATGCAGCGAAAAGTCTTGGTGAAAAAGAACTAAATGAAAAAGACATAGAGGAAATTCTTTTCGAATTAGAAATTTCATTGTTAGAGTCAGATGTTGCAATTGAAGTGATTGATGGAATCAAAGATGAACTTAAAGAAAAATTGATTGGTTCTAAAATTGACAAAAATGAAATTGAAAAGTTTGTTAAAGATAGTTTGATTTCTAACATCTCTTTGTTGTTTGATGAGGCAGGAACTTATGATCTATTTGGAAAAATAAATGAGAAAAAAGAACAAGGACAACCTTTTCTTATTTTATTTGTGGGAATTAATGGTACTGGTAAAACTACGTCATTAGCTAAAATCGCACATTTGCTACAACAAGAAAAATACTCTGTTGTGGTAGCTGCCGCTGATACTTTTAGAGCTGGTGCTATTGAACAATTACGTGAACATACTAACCGATTAAATCTGAAACTTGTTGCTCAAAATTATAATTCTGATCCTGCAGCTGTTGCAAGAGATGCAGTATTGTATGCAAAATCCCACAAAACTGATTGTGTACTAATTGATACTGCAGGAAGAATGCAAACAAGTGAAAACTTAATGCAACAAATTGCAAAAATTACCAAAGTCGTAAACCCTGATATGAAAATCTTTGTTGGTGATTCTCTAGCTGGAAATGATACTGTTAACCAAGCACGAGAATTTTTTGAACATGTAAAATTTGATGCTTCTATTTTAACGAAAAGTGATGCTGATGCCCGAGGTGGTGCTGCATTATCTATTGTGAAAGTTACTTCTACACCTGTTCTATTTGTTGGAGTTGGACAAGAATATCCTGATCTTAAACCTTTTGACAAGAAATCATTTCTCGAAACTGTTTTTGGTTCATTGGATAATATTGATTTGAAGAAAGAACCAACACCAGAACCTGAACCAACACCAGAACCTGAACCAACACCAGAACCTGAACCAACACCAGAACCTGAACCAACACCAGAACCTGA
>PBZV01000013.1 GCA_002730325.1 Nitrososphaerota archaeon | reverse complement strand
TTTTTGATGATATCTGTATGGTTTAGAGTAATTCGAGTACGGTTTTTGCTTGCATCTGTAATTGCTGTATCTGCCGCTTTATCATTGAATTGGTGGTTGAATTCATCAATTGATATTTTTGATGCGGTTTTAACATTTGCTGGAGTTCTGGTCCTACATGCAAGTGTGGATTTGTTAAATGATTTTTGGGATTTTAAACGAGGAATTGATACTGCAACAAAACGAACTAAGATGAGTGGTGGAACTGGTGTTTTACCTGAAGGTTTACTCAACCCTACAACTGTATACCGTGCAGGAATTATTTTTCTAATAATTGGCTCACTAATTGGAAGTTATTTTGTATTAACTGATGGCATAATTATTGCAATAATTTTGGGATTTGCAATTTTATCTATCTACTTCTATTCCACAAAGATTGTTGATTCTGGTTTAGGCGAATTTTTTGTTGCTGTTAAAGGATCCATGATAGTAATTGGTGCTTTTTTTATTCAATCTGGACAAATAACTCTGGAATCTGTACTCGCAGGGATTGTAGTGGGTACATTGTCTTCTATGGTATTATTCATTGCATCATTTCCTGATCATGATGCCGATAAATCCAAGGGACGAAAAACATTAGTTATTTCAGTTGGAAAACAAAAAGCTGCAAAACTATTTTGGATATTTCCAATCATATCATACTGTGCAATTGTAGTAGGTGTATCTACTGGATTGTTTCCTGAATTATCTTTGATTAGTTTTTTCAGCATTCCTTTGATGATTAAATCTGGACGTGGTTTACAAAAAAATTATGATTCAGTTGATGATTTGGTTCCGTTTATGTCATCTACTCTAATGTTTAGTAGATTAACTGGGGTGTTGTTTGTTATTGGATTTTTAATCTCTCTGGTTTTTTAAAACTAATTTTTTAATCATATCTTAGATATTCTTTTAACATAAATTTAGTAAAAATTAGAACTTGGTATGATTTTAGGACATGCCACAAATGATGGAACCAAAAAATTTGCTCAAAAATCAGGCGTAAATCTTGTTAATTTCAATGAATTTCAAAATCTTACTTTATCAAATGTGGGGATTGGCACATATCTTGGTGAGTCCGACTCCGTAACTGATCAAAAAGTAACAAATGCAGTAAAACAATCAATCACATCTGGCGTAAATGTTATTGATTCTGCAATCAACTATCGTTCTCAAAAAGCAGAACGTTCTGTTGGTAAAGCTATTTCTGAATTAATTAATGAAGAAAAAATTTCACGAGATCAAATTTTTCTTTGTAGTAAAAATGGATATGTTACAAATGATGCTGATGTTCAATTAGGTTTTTGGGAATATGTGAAACAAGAATACACTAAGAAAGGAATTGTTAACGAAGGTGATATTACATCTGGTTACCATTGTATGACTCCTTCATATCTTTCAGATCAATTAGAACGCAGTTTGAAAAATTTGGATGTCGAATGTCTTGATTTGATGTATTTACACAATGCTGTAGAAGGACAAATAAAAGATATCTCTCGTGAACAATTTCTAGATAACTTGAAATCTGTTTTTGAACTGTATGAACAAAAACGTGATGAGGGAAAAATTCAATTTTATGGAATGGCTACTTGGGAGTGTTTCAGAGTTGGACATGAAAATCCTCAATATCTTTCTCTTGAAGAAACTGTATCACTTGCAAAAAAAATCGGTGGCGATGATCATGGATTTCGATTTATTCAATTACCTTTTAACCTGTATTATGATCAAGCACTACTTGCAAAAAACCAAAAATTAGCAAATCAGTCAGTTTCTATTTTAGAAGCGTCTGTTAATCTGGGAATTGGTGTTTTTACTAGTGTTCCATTTATGCAAGGTAGACTTTTAGCTCCTGGTGCAATGCCTGAATTTAATGGCTTAAAACCCTCTTTACGTGCATTACAATTTATTCGCTCATCTCCTGGGGTCTTAGCCCCACTGGTTGGACAAAAATCTGTAGAACATGTATCTGAAAATCTTGAGATAATGAAAATTCCTGCTCTTTCTGATGATGAATTTATTTCTCTGGTCAAAGAATTAACCTCTTGATTTTTTTACAAATTGTTACTTTTTTGGAAGGATTAAATTCCCCTTTTCTAAATGACATTTGAAATGTCTGGAAAGATCTATGATTATTCTCAAATTTGTGCATCTGTAATGCAAATTGATTCTAAAATCCGATTTGCAGGTGTAATTAATGAACGTGGAAGATTGGTAGGCGGAGGCATGAGAGAAAATGTTGAACCATTAGAAAATGAAAAAGATGATGAAATGATTTTCATGGAACTTGCATTGCGTGTAAAAATGAGAAAAGAATTTGATAAACAACTTGGAAATGTCAATTTTGCAATGGCATTACGTGAGCGTGCACTTGCAATTAGTGTTCCATTAGGTGACGATATTTTGTATGTTGTCTCTGAACCCGACGCCGATTATGGAGTCCTTCCTAAAAGAATTCTTGAAATTATTGACCAATAATTTTTTGTTCTTAATCTATAAATAGAATTTACTTGTAAATTTTTTTATGCCTGTGGATCCTGTTTGTGGAATTGAACTTGATGAATCATTAGCATTACTTCATGAACATAATGGAAAAAATTTCTATTTTTGTTGTAATGGTTGTAGAAAAATTTTCATAAAAAAACCCCGAAAATATAAAAATAATTCTTAGATTGGAAAAGCTCCGCACATTCTACAAAATTTTGAATTAATAATTTCATGTTTACAGTATGGACATCTATTTTTGGCTTTTTTGTCTACTGGACTCCCAAATAATTTCTTAAAAATTTCATAATAATGCATTGATTCTCTGCTTTTGATAATCACATCATCTTCATTTTCCACTGTTAGTTTTTTTTCAACAAATTGCTTTTCTTCTATTATTGAATCAAATAGGTTTGTTAACCCTATTGTACCTGAACCTTCTTGCATAGGTGATTTTCCTCTCCATGCAATTTGTTGTGGGATGAATTCATCAAATGTATTGCGTAGAATCCATTTTCCATATCTTTTTCCTTTTTCATTTCTCACTTTAAGATTTACTGGCACTGTTCTTGCAAATTCAATCATTCTATCATCTAAAAATGGTGATTCTATTCTAATTCCTAGGGCTTTACCAATTTTTTGTGTAGGAAAATGCATGATGGAACAAACTCTTTTGATTTCATCTTCCAATTGATTTTCTGGCTTATTTATTAAAAAATTATAGCCTGCAAATAATTCGTCTGCCCCATCTCCTGTAATAATTGATTTTTCTCCATTCTCTTTTGCCCATTTTATTGCTAAATACATCACAACATTATTTCTAATTTCTATGTCATTGAAATTTTTTAAAATTTTTANCGTTTCTTCAATTGCTTCAAGAATAATTGCAGTTTTAACATTGAAAATTGATAATGNTAATTTCATTTGTTTTGAAACCATTTGACAATATGTAAGATCAGTTGANACAAAATCCTCTGTAATTATGGATATTGATTTTGGTTTTTTTNCTTTTAAGAAATATGCAATTATTGTACTATCNAATCCTCCTGAAAGAGAAATTAAATTTGATTTACATGAATTACAAGATTCTTCTAAAACATTGTAAAGTNCCTTGGAAAAATTNTCCAATATTTTACATNTGAGTTTGAAATTAAAATAGGTATGCCTGACCTTTGAAATTATTCTNTTGTTATTGCAAACTTTAAATTCTTTATGAGATGTTTGANAATCAATGCTACTTCCTGCTGAAATTGAATCTAAAACTTTGATCCCTGCATTAAGAGCAATTCTTGCAAAAAAACTTGCAGANGATTACAATGTACGAGAAGANGAAATTTCCAAAATGCTTGGAGTTACTCAAGCTGCTGTAAGTAATTACATTCGTGGAACTAGAGGNGATCCTTCGTTAATTGCAAAACTTTTGGCANAAGAGCAAGTTGCAATANTGATTAATGAATTATGTACTNGTTTNTCTTCTGATATGGCTTATACTCCATCAAGCCTTTCNAAATTTATTGGANTGTGTAATTATATAAAATCTAGTTTNTTGATTTGTGANATTCATCATAATCTTGAATCTAATATTGATGAACAAGTNTGCAAAGAATGTGAAAATATGCTTCTTAAGGGNCCTGGNAGTATTTACTAAATTTTATTTAAAATAATTTCAACAGTTGATGTCATATTNCCTATGCCTGCAGCTGATTCTGTATCTAGATTAATTTTTTGAACTTTTGAATTACCCTTCATCATTTTTTCAGTGATAATATTTGCAACTGCAACAGCATTAGGAATTGCATTTCCTCTTGCTCTTAGAATCACTATTTTTTTACTTCCTAAAATTGACAATACATCAATAGCTGATTGCATTACAGGATCGTTTCCAATATTTATGATGGTTCCTTCAGACTTTTCGGTCTGCTCTTGACCATGCGGTTCATTAACCTCCTCCATGAGCATTATTCAACAACCAGCAATTTTTAGTTCTTTTAAGTTTTATCTACAAATGATTCATTTTTCAAAATAATCAATTGGAATATTTTGATAATCCCCGTTTGGAAGTTCTCTTCTGATTGTAATTGGGATCACTCTTTGTTCTAGTTCTTCCATTGAAATATCTAATGAAATTCTTGCAGTTTTTGGAATTGGGATAAATGGTGGTGCTCCTAGAGATAATTGTAATGCTCTGGCACCCATAATTCGTGCTTTTTCAAATCTAGTTAATGTTGGTGGTCCAATTGTAATTTTTTCATTCACACATGGAATTTCTATTGGATCATGTTCTTCAATTTTTTCAACAACTTCTCTTTCTTCTATTTCTTTAATTCTTTTTTCTAAACCTTCTTGTTGTTTTTCTGATAATTCTTCTACTCCGTCTTTTTTCTCTATTAATTTTCGATAAGTATCAAGTGCTTTGGTTAATCCTAAATTGGTTTCTACTTCTGATTCTTCAATTAATTCAGATTCTTTAGCATCAGACAAGTATCAAATTTCTCTTAAAACGTTATATAATCTAATCATTTTAAATAACAAATTGAGTAATTCTGTATCAAAAAAACAATTAATTTTAGAAATTCGAGAAAAAGCAAAAATTTCTTGTGATCTTAAACGTCATTTATCTCCACGAACTGTTGGAACAATAATGAGATCTCTTCCTTTGGAAGGACACGCTCATCTTTTGGGAAAAAGTATTGTTTATTTTGAAACAAGTGTTGATTCGGGAACTGAACGTGCTAGAACTGAATTTAAAAAAGGTGATGTTGCATTTTTACCTTCTTCTGGCAGTATCTGTTTTTTTATCAGTGATGCTGTTTTTGGGAAACCTATGACCCCAATTGGAAAATTAAATAAAAATATTGATGCATTAAAAGATATCAAATCTGGAGATGTATTGTGTCTCTATGAAGATACTGATTGATACAAATGGTGTCCTGAATAACCGCCAACTCGTTTAACGACACCTTTCTTTGTTGATTCAATAAGAAAAGCATTTGCTGCAGAAATTTTAACGCCTGTTTGTCTTGCCAAGTCTTGGACTGTAATTACTTTGGAGTTTTCAATTATTTTCAAACCTTGTTTTTCATTTACCATTACTGTGATCTCTGCTTTTCTTGGACCTCCCTCACCTTTTTCTTTCTTACTTTTTTTGGAATCTTTAGGTGTCTTGTCCTTATTTGCAGTAGTTGGTTTCTTTGCTCCGCCCATAAAATGAGAAAAAAATATTCCTCTTATAAACGATGAACCTATTTAATTAAATCCACAATATTTGAAACGATCTCAAGTTTTTTCAAATATAAATAACATATTGATTAGTGATTTGTATGGGATTAGTTTCAAAAGGTGCAAAATGTAATGTTGAAGGTTGTGACCAAGATGGTGCACGTTCACTGAATACCACAAAAGTTGAAAATGCTGGTATTAGAGTAACTTCATCTGGTAAAAAATCTGTTCTTTGTAAAGAGCATTACAAGGAATACAAAAAGGAATCAAAAGACGAGAGAGACCTTGAACGTGCAAGATATGACAAGTTTTAGTTCTTCTTTTTTGATTTTTTTGTATTGTTTGCTGGATTCTTAAAATAGTCGTCTTTGAGATTGTTGTATAGTTTACCAATTTTTTTGTATAATCTTTTTGGTTTCCTTGTTTTTTGATTACTGAGTACATACAATGCTAGAATGGGAAATGCAATTGTTGCATCTGCATATACTGTTACCATCCCATTATGTGCATCTTGAACTTTACCCCAACTTTTTCCTTCTTGAAGTGTTGCTCCTGATAATCCTCCCGTGTCTGGCCTTGCATCTGTAATTTGAATAATGTAATCTTGTCCGCCATCATTTCTTCTTAAAATTTGATCTAAGAGTGGGCCTGTTTGCTGAGCTGTATTTTTAGGAACTCCTCCACCCAACTCTAAAATCCCTGATTTTTTTGAATCATAGAGAATTGCTGCCTGTTCAATAATCTCCCTTACAAAATCTAAATTGTATTTTTTATCTGCAAGTCTATGAACTGCCAAGTTTAATGCAAGTGATGAATCTTTTATTGTTGATATGTACACTGGAACATCATATTCGTATGCTGTAGTGATGAAACTTTTTTCAGGAAATTTTGAGTTTTCCTTACTCATCTTTCCCATTAAATTGGAAAATTCTGCAGTTGTAAACGATTTATCTGGAAAATTTTCTCCAAACATTTTCTGAATTACTTGATCTTCTGCTTCCAATGTTTCGTAAAATTTTATGTAAATATCTCTAATTCTTACGATTTCATTTTCATATAATTTCATATCATCAACATTGAAATTTCCTTGTTTAACAGGCAAACCCCATGCAAAATGATCTTCATGATATACGTTTGCACCTGTTGTAACAATCCAATCCACAAACCCTCTTTCAATTAATGTCTTGATAATACCTCCAAACCCTACTGGTGTTAAAGCTCCTGAAACTGTAAGACAAATTGTTGCATTTTCTTTAATCATTTTGGCATAAAGTTTTGCAGCATCCCCTAGTTGTCGCCCATTAAATCCAGAACTTGAAAATACATTTACTAGATCCTCAATATTCATTGTTTCATCTAATTTGATGTGAGGAATATCTTTGCCATGAAATTTGTGTGGGTCCACGGAAAAAAATAATTTTCACTGTAAATAATACTTGCGTAATTCCTTGTTTCTAAGAAATAAAATATTACTTAATTAGGAATGTATTGAAATAATTACACATGAATATTGTTGATTTACATGATCCTACTAGAGTAAACAAATCTCCAGATGATGTAGAAGTTTTATTTTCTTCTGGCAATTTTATTCAGGATGAATTTAAAATTTCTCGAGTTGAATTACGATTATACTGTGAACGAACTGATGAAAAATTAGGTATTTTCTCTCTGATTACATCTTTTGTTGAAACTGACAAAGGTTCAGTTGAGATGATTTATGATGAAGGATTTCGTGGAGACCAATCTCTTTTAAGAGCTGTACAATTTTTAACATCAAATTTAGGAATTTCTGGTTTAATTTTACGTTCAGTTATTTCTTTACGTGGAACAAAATAAAATCCATTCATTCTAATTTTCTCTTAATTTTATCAACTATTTTTTTATTCATCAATTGTTCCTAGAATATCTTGTAAGTGTGGATATTCATCAATCCAGTATTTTTGATTAACACACTCCCATTCATGTAGTGTGAATGATTGTATTTCTGATTCAGAATACTTTTCATTTAATTCTACTACCTGATTCCTGATGTTTTCAATTTCTGATTGTTGATCAGACAAATATCTTAAACGATGTTCTGCTTCTAGAATTCTTTCTTTTATTTTGACTTCAAAATATGATTGGGGTTTTGCATCCATACAAGAATATTCAATAATCTCATCATATTGTAATTGTAACTCATCTATTCTAATCTGGTCTAATTCAAATTCACTAATTTGTTCTTCAACTACGTTGTTTTCTGTTGGCTCTGACTCATCACTGACAATTACTGCAAAAATAACTCCGATACAGCTGATTATGGTTAACCCTAGAAGCGTATTTCTCTTCATTGAAGATTATAATTTATTTGTCAACTTAAGGCTTTTCTAGATGAATTATTCTTATTTTTATGATATTGACAAACTAATAGTTCATAAGTAAAACTATCAATAATGTAATCATGAGAATATTACAACTACATTGTGATCATATCGAGTACACTCCTACAAAAAAAGAGATCAAATCAGCTGAAGACATTGAAAATCCTCAAACTCAAAGACTCGAAGAACTTGTAGTTGTGTTTGTTGCAATTGAAGATGGTGATGATTCATCTGTTGCACAAAATGCTATTGGTCAGATTAAAAATTCCATGGAAAAAATTGGTTGCAAAAAATTACTATTATATCCATATGCTCATCTTAGCTCAAATTTAGCAAAACCATCAATTGCAATTTCTTTACTTAAAGAAATGGAAGATGGTGCTTCTGAACTTGAAGTATCTCACTCCCCATTTGGTTGGACCAAATCTTATAAAATTCAGGTAAAAGGGCATCCATTAGCTGAGAGCTCCAAAGTTGTTACAAAGGACTCTGATTCCAAAGATTCAGAAATTACCTCTGATGCTCTAAAAGGCGAATCCACAATTCGTTCTTACTGGAAGATACTTTCTCCTGATGGAACTCTAACAAATATTGGAGATTTTGATTTTTCCAATTACAAAAAATTAGAGATTTTAGCAAAGTACGAGTCTGCAAAAAGTCGTGCAGTTGATCAACCTCCTCCACATGTTGCTTTAATGAAGAAATTAGGAATTGCAGATTATGAACCTGCATCTGATTCAGGTAATATGAGATTTTTTCCAAATGGTAGATTGATCAAATCTTTGATTGAGCGTTATGTCACTGATAGAGTAAAAGAGTATGGTGGGTATGAAGTAGAGACTCCAATCATGTATGATTCAGAACATCCAAGTATGGTTAGTTACTTTAATCGATTTCCAGCAAGACAATATAATATTGATTCAGAAGGAAAGAAACTTTTTTTGAGATTTGCAGCTTGTTTTGGACAATTTTTGATGGCAAATCATTTTCAATTATCCTACAAAAATTTACCTTACAAACTCTATGAATTAACAAGGTATAGTTTTCGTAGAGAACAATCTGGGGAACTAGTTGGATTGAGACGTCTTAGAGCATTTACTATGCCTGATTGCCATGCATTTTGTAAAGACATACCACAAGCAGTAGATGAGATAAAGGTCAGATTTGATTTGTCTCGGAGTGTTTTACACGAATTAGGAATTCAAGAATCTGACTATGAAATGGCAATTAGATTTACTGAGGACTTTTACAATGAAAATAAATCCTCCATTGAAGAATTAGTAAAAAAACATGGAAGACCTGTACTTGTTGAAATGTGGAAAGAGAAATTCTTTTACTTTGTATTGAAGTGGGAGTTTAATTTTATCGATAATTTAGGCAAGGCCTCTGCATTGTCTACTGATCAGATAGATGTTGAAAATGGTGACCGATATGGAATTGAATTCATTGATGAAAATAATGTTGCACAACATCCAATAATACTGCACAACTCTCCTAGTGGTGCAATTGAGAGAATTATCTATGCATTATTAGAAAAAGCTGCCAAAGATTCCAAAGAAGGCAGAAAAGCACAACTTCCATTATGGCTTGCACCAACACAAATCAGGATAATTCCACTTAATGAAGAATTTTATGACTTTTGTGAAACGTTGACTGAAAGACTATCTGCAAGTAATATTCGTGTAGATATCGATGACAGGAATGAAAGCATTGGAAAGAGAATTCGTGAGGCAGAAAAAGAATGGATTCAATACATTTTGGTAATTGGTGAAAAAGAAGCAAATTCTGAGAATCTAAGTGTGCGAGATAGACAAACTGGAAATGTAAAAGAGATTACCTTTGATAACTTCTTGAATGAAATTAATGAGCAGACAAAGGGAAAACCTTTCACTGGACTGAATATGCCTAAACATCTTTCAAAAAGACCACAACTAATGGTGTAAAATTATGAGTTTTCTTGATTTATACATGAACAAAAACCCTCTAATCACTTCGTCAGAAGATGGAACAGAACCTATTGCAACAGTATTTGGAATTCCATTTGATGCAACACATTCTTACAAACCTGGATGTAGGTTTGGTGCCGATGCAATTCGTGACTCGTTTAACAACATTGAGGTTTTTCATCCTGAACTTAAAGTAGATTTAGAAACTGCAAATATTGAAGATTTGGGAAATACTCGCCATACAGTTGTTGCATCTGAAATGATTGATATGGTAAAAAAAATTACTACTGAACTTGTTGCAAAACAAAAACAACTCTTCATTTTAGGTGGTGAACACTCCATAACATATGGAACATATCCAAGTTTTCCAAAAGAAACTGGTTATGTTGTTTTTGATGCACATTATGATTTGAGAGATGAGTTTGCAGATATCAAATTAAGTCATGCATCATATCTGAGGAGAATTGTTGAGGATAGAGGTGCGGATAATATTTTACATGTTGGTGCCCGTGCATTTGTTGCCGAAGAACTAGAATTTTTACAGGAAAATAACATCAAAACCATCACTGATAAAGAAATACGTGATGGTAATGGTCCTCAATTATTACGTGATCATGTATCATCATTTGATTCAATTTATTCTAGTTTTGATCTTGATGTATTAGATCCTGCATTTGCTCCTGGTGTTGGAAATCCTGAATCTGTAGGAATTACTTCTAGAGAACTCTTTGATATGATTTCATCATTTAATGAAACAAAGGTAACAGGTGTTGATATTGTGGAATTAAATCCGTATCATGATAATGGTGCTACTGCATCACTTGCTGCAAAAATCATGTCTACATTAATTGCAATGAATTTATCTCAAAACTAATTGCTTTGAACCTCAGTTTCCCTGTTTTTTTAAACCTGGAGTGTAATTGATTCTGTTCACTTTATTAGATGGTGTTTTGGGGATATTTCGTGTTAAATAATCTGCGAGATACCCTCAAACCTGCACTTGAAAAAATGGGCAGGGGATTTGCAGCAACTGGGCTATCTCCTAATTTTTGGACATCCGTAGGTCTCGGGTTTGCATTGTTATCAGCTGTAGTTTACGGTTTAGGAATTGAATTTGGATTAATTATTGGTGGAGTTTTGTTATTAGTTTCTGGATTTTTCGATATGGTTGATGGACAAGTTGCCCGTGTTACTGGTAAGACATCTAAAAAAGGATCATACCTTGATTCAATGTTTGATAAAATTGCAGAAGTTGCAATCTTTTTGGGAATTTTAGTTGGTGGATATGCAGAACCATATTTGGTCTTTCTTGCAATCACTTTATCATTATTGGTTAGTTATGCTCGTGCAAAATCTGACATCATTAATGTAAAATTACAAGGAATTGGAATTGGCGAACGCGCAGAAAGATTGTTGGTAATTGCAATAATTGGAATAATTGGATTTATGGATTATGCTGTAATCATTGTTGTAATAATAGCTGGAATTACTCTAATTCAAAGAATGATTGTTACTACAAAAAATATTAAAGAAGACTAACGAAGTTTTCCACGTTTTCTTCTATTGTCGGCTGATCTAATTTTAAGAATTTTAAAATGAATTGCACATGAAATACAATAGTGTTTTAGAACTGTTGGTGATGCAATGTATGCACCTTGTGCACGTAATTCTTTTGCCAATGTATGTTCTACCAAATTTAGTTTGGATGTGACTTTTTTTGCCTTGTCTTTAGGAACTGTTTGTCCACAGTTAGTACATTGTACAACACCTGAAGATCCTTTTCCTCCTTTGGTACGTCCTCTACTTGCACGTTTTAGTGGCATGAAAATAATCCCCATATTCCTACTTATATTCTTGCGGATAAATGATGAAAATTTCCTAGTTTATGCCTAATTTTTCTATAAAATTAATCCATCTTTTAATTCTAGATCGTCTTATTGTAATTGATTAGTTATGCGAGGCTTATGTCATATTTGTTATGCGTCAGGTGTAGAGGTAATTGTTTCAAAAGATGACATTATTTGTACATCTTGTATGGGTAAAAAAAATGCAAATAACTAAATCTATTGTGATTTGAATTAATAGAAATGAAATTAGCAATAGCAGCTCATTGTGCGGTTGATACAATTACAATAAATGACACAAACTATGAACAAATAGGCGGTTCTGCATGTTATTGTGGAATCACTGCAAGACAGTTCAAGTTTGATGTTGATTTGTTTACAAAATTTGGATCTGATTTTCCAAAACAATATCTTTCAGAAAATAAAATAAATTTCATAAATTCTGAATCTCAAAAAAATACCACAAAATTTGCAATCTCTATTTCAGGTGCTGATAGAACACTAAAACTTGAAAATGAATGTGATCCTATAGATTATTCAAATGTAGATGCAGATGGACATCTTGTGAGTCCAATCTATCATGAAATAAACAATGAAACTCTAAAAAATATTAAAAAAGATTCCAACTTTTTGTTTATTGATCCTCAAGGATTTTTGAGACAAAAAGATTCACAAAATAATGTATTTTTAGAAGACAATAATCTTGATTTATCTAACGTAAATGCAATTAAGGTTAATCCTGAAGAAGCTCAACGAATTGTTCATGGCACTCATGATGAAATGATGATTGCATTGCAAAAAAAAGGGGTAGAATATGTAATTCTGACAAACAAAACTGAAGTTTCTCTTTTAGTTAAAGATAAGGTCTATTCTATTTCATTACCCAATAAACAAATTCATGATACCACTGGAATTGGTGATATTTTTTGCTCTGCATTTTGTTGTACCATGCTTAAAGAAAAGGACTTTTTGTGGGCATTATGTTTTGCCGGTGGTGCTGCACAGGCAGCACTTGATTCAAAAAATGTAGGATTACAGAAAATACCTAAAAAAGGAACTGTGCAAAATAATGCTTCATATTTTTATAATCTTGTAAAATTTCGAGATTTGTAGTACATTATTCTTTTATTAAACTGATTATCTCATTTCATCTATGCAAATAGGCATTTACAGTTCACAATCTACTGATACTGCAGCTAAAACTATTAAAAAAATACTTGATGATAATGGAATAAAATCATTTTCTGCTACAAAACTAAAGGGGAAACAAGTTGATTGTGTAATTGTACTTGGCGGAGATAAGGGTGTTCGAAATTATTTTCATAGAACATTTGATGCAACTTTGCCAATTTTAGGTATAAGTGAAGGAGAAGCAAGTGGATTTTTAGCTCAAATTGATCTTAAAGAATTTAGAACATATGTTGATGTTTTAAAAAAACAAAAGTATACCATTGAAAAAGTCCCAAGACTCGGTGTAAAAATCGATGGACGAAATGTTTACCCTGTTCTAAATGATGTTGCAGTATTTTCATCAAAAAGTGCAATACTCATGGAACATACGCTCCGTGTAAATGGGGAAGAAGTATGGCACGATAATGGAGATGGAATTATTGTTTCCACTCCAATAGGTTCATCAGCTTATTCTATGTCTGCAGGTGGCCCAATTCTATTCCAAGACTCTGCTGTTTTTGAAATAATTTCTGTTAATTCTTTGGATGTTACTCGACGACCAATCATCGTATCAAATGACAGTTTAATTGAGATTGATGATATTTCTGCTAGNCTTCATTGTGAAGTGGTTTTGGATGGATTGGATAGATACAAGGTANANAAAACTCTGGAATGTACNCAATTTTCTCCCCCTGCAAAAATNATTCGTCTCAAAAAAGATTCTACTGCAATATCTGNACTTGCAAAAAAAGTTCANTTGGCTGAAGAATTACTAAGTATGCCTCCAAGTTCAAAATTATTNCTCAAAACTTTGGAGTATGAAGGTGAATTAACACAAAAAGACTTGGTAAACAAAACATTNCTACCTGAAAGAACTGTTAGACTNGCATTAAGNCATCTATTGAAGAAAGGNTATGTAAAAAAGAAAGTTTCAATTCGAGATGCAAGACAAAAAATTTACCAGATNTCAAAAATAGAGTGATCTCAATTTTATATTTTCATTGGGATGCAGCTTTGATAAATGCTGAAAATGANTCTTCAGGAAANCCTGGNCTNCTATTAAATTCTGGATGGAATTGAACTCCTAGATAGAACTTNTGNGATGGAATTTCAAGCATCTCCATTCGTTTNCCTTNATCACTNTCTGCTGAAAATATGAGTCCNTTTTTCTCAAATTCTGGAATGTATTGTTTGTTAATTTCATATCTATGTCTGTGACGTTTACTGATTATTTCTGNACTGTAGATTTTTTGTGCATTGGTNCCATCTTTAATTTGAACATCATTTGCACCNANNCTTAATGATCCNCCCATTTNTGAAACATNTTTTTGTTCNGGAAGTAAATCNACAATNGGNTTTTTTGTNTCTGGTTTGATNTCAGTTGAATTACCATCTTCTAATCTTAGAACATTTCGTCCAAATGCAATTGCAGCTAGTTGGAATCCAAAACAAATTCCAAGATATGGGATATTTTTTTCACGTGCATAGTTTGCGGTGCTTATGATNCCCTCAGAACCTCGTGTTCCAAATCCTCCTGGAACTAGTATTCCATCATACTCTGATAGAACAGACAAATCATTAATTGATTCAGAATCTATTAGNCCAATTTCAACTGATTTTCCAATTTCAGCTCCTGCATGTTTTAGTGCGTGATTCACACTAACATAACTNTCTGCAAGTGTNACATATTTTCCAACCATTGCAATCTTTATTTTTTGATCTTCATGGTTTACCATGTTTTGAGCGATTTGATTCCATTTATCCCAATTTGTTGAAATATTGAGCATTCCAACTTTTCCAAATTTTGTAAATATTGAATCCATGATTCCTTGGTCGTAAAGCATTTGTGGTACTTCAAAAATTGATTTTGCATCATGGCATGANAATACGTCACTTGTAGTNACATTTGTAAACATTGCAATTTTCTTTTTTGTTTTTTCTTCTAATGGCAATGAACATCTTACTGCTAAAAAGTCAGGTTGAATACCAATCCTTCTCAATTCTTGTGCGCTGTGTTGTGTAGGTTTTGTTTTTTGTTCGCCTACTACATCTAGTGANGGAGCTAAAGTAACATGTACAAAAATCACTCCTTGTGGACCTTCNTCTACTTTCATCTGTCTTAATGCTTCAAGAAATGGNAGTGATTCAATATCTCCTACTGTNCCNCCACATTCTACTATCAAAAAGTCTAATTCTTCATCTTTGGCAATTCNTCTAATTCTATTTTTAATCTCATCAGTTACATGNGGAATTATTTGAACACATGCTCCCAAATANTCTCCCTTTCTTTCTGCATCAATTACTGAGGAATACACTTGGGCAGTTGTAATGTTNTGGCTCTTTGGAATATCTTGATTTAGNAATCTNTCATAATTNCCAATATCCATATCACATTCCCCNCCATCATCTGTGACAAAGACTTCGCCGTGAGCTACTGGATTCATTGTTCCTGCATCATAGTTCAGATAGGGATCTATTTTGACACAAGATACTTTTTGATCAGCTAATTGTAGTAACTTTGCAATCGAGGAAGTTGTTACACCTTTTCCAAGGCCAGACATCACACCGCCTGTGACAAAAATAAACTTCGTCTGCACATTAATGAAACGATTATCTAGTTTTTGTATGTTTTGTTATTTGAGATTNGTTGAAATATCNGTTTTTACCTGCNGGTAANATGAAAATACTTTTTGTTTTATCTTTACTANTTATTCTAGGTTCAGGNACTGNGGCCTTTGCTGAGACTACGTATGAAATTGANATTCCTTATGGTGCATCNGANTCTGGNTCTNCTTANTTTTGGTTTGANCAATCNACTGAAATTACTACTGGNGAGATCACTGTAAATCCGGGAGATTNNGTNACGTGGAATAATGTAGATACTGCATTTCATACTGTTACNTCAATCACNNCATCAGGTGAATTGGATGGAATATTTGATAGTGGNTTTTTTACNGTTGGTGAATCATATAATCAAAAATTCAACGATTTAGGTGACTTTGATTATTTTTGNAGTCTNCATCCGTGGATGATAGGAACTGTTCATGTTATTGATAGTATTGACACTGTCCAGTCTATTGAAAAGATTCCTAGTTGGGTTAAGAATATCTTTGTATGGTATGGTGAAGGTATAGTTTCAGAAGACGAATTACTTAATGCAATAAAATATTTGATTAATGAAAAAATTTTGGTCATAAATTAGATTTCTAAAAATTTACTCCTCTTCAATGTTGAAAATTATTAATGAAAAACTATTTTCTAAAATGAGAATTAATTTTGAACTTAACATGTGTGGAAAAAATTATTAATTTTTGAACGATTTTAAGAAATTTTTGTCGAAGATTTTTTATTTTTTACATGTGTATTGTTTTCTGAGGACCTCTAGTCTGATGGTCTATAGCTGCGAGAGTTTCCCTCAATATAGTCGAAGCAAGGCCATCACTCTTAGACGGACTTATTTTTTTGTTTGATTTTTAAGTGATTTTGTAAATGATGCAATTTTTGATTCAAGTTTTACTTGAGGTGTTTTTTCAATTAATTTTAGATATGCACTCCCTACAATTACTGCATCTGCACCTGCTTTGATGTATTTTTTTACATCATCCGGAGTTGAAACTCCAAATCCTACTCCAATTGGAATTTTCCCTTTGGTTTGTTTTTTGACACTTTTTATGGCATTAATTGTATATGATTTGATTCCAGTTTTTACCCCAGTGGTTCCATAAACTGCTACAAGATACAAAAATCCTGACGTAGCTTTGGATATTTCTTCTATTCTTTTTTTGCTTGCATTGGGAGAAATTAGGAAAATTGTGTCTGCTTTATTTTTTGCAGCTTGTAGGTATTCTTTGGATTCTTCAATTGACATGTCTGGTAAAATGAATCCATCAATTCCTGCTTTTTTGGCATCTGCAATAAATTTTGCATATCCTTTATGATACAAAATATTAGTATATGTCATGAGTACTAGTGGAATTTCTGTTTCTTTTCTGATTTTTTTTACTAATGCAAAAAACTTTTCAATTTTTGTTCCTTTTTCAAGTGAGATGGTACTAGCGTTTTGAATTACAGGCCCGTCTGCTAATGGGTCTGAGAATGGAAACCCTAATTCTATAATGTCTGCGCCTCCCTTTACCAGTCCTCTGACAGTTGACATGGTAGCTTTTTCATTTGGAAATCCTGCCATAATGTATGCAATCAATGCTTTTTGATTTTGAGATTCAAGTACTGTAAATTTTTCTTTAATTCTTGTCATTTCTTTATCGACTAACAAGTGTTATTTGATATAATTAAAACCGTTTCTAAATCATTTAATTTTATGATTTAACAATTGAAAATATTTTATAATTAAATATCGTAATTTACTAGTTAAGACTATGTTTGAATTATTCCATGTTCAATTAGATATTGTATTCCATTCACAAATGCTTCATCATCAATGATTCCTTCTGCCCACCATCCTGCATTATTTTTTATCCATTCTGGGATTTCTACAATATTGGNTTTTACANCNTTGTTANCTTCGTTGAATTTTTCAAGTAGTGGATTNTTNTCAANATTGATTTCAATGATNGCNTATCCTGCCATGGANACATCAGGATTNTCTTGTTCTGCACCNGTACCATGAACAAATATGGCATATCTTACAAGNCCTGCTTTTTCATTTACAGGAATAAGATGATGAACNTGTCCAAATTCATTAAACANATTATTTTTCCCAATTTCTTGTGCATATGAACGAAGTTTGTTGCCATTTTCATCTACAACCCAAATGTCATAATGNANTTGATCTAANATTTCCATGTCGTTATACTTGCTAATGAAATTNATTTTCCAATCTATGTTACANCCTTCAATGGGNGTTTCTGGAGAATAATTGTATTGAATCATCATGGAATATGTGTTAGTNGAAATACGACCACTNTCATAATCNAAAAATTTTGTAGNNCAATNCAATAATTCTTCTTTTTGAATTGTTTCTTCAATATCTTTGAAAGGATCATNATTGATACTTTCTTTGTAATTTAACAAATCAAATTGATACATTATTGGAGCATTTTNAACATTAATTCCNGCATAAGTTATTGCCTTGATTGGAAATGGAAAATTATCTACTATTGTAATTTCATTATCATTACTACCATACCATCCTAGAACAATTGCATCTACAACCCCCATTGGNGTATCTNTTGTNTCAACTCTGTTTGGATTTAGGTGAGCATTNGTGCCTCCCCCGACTGGNCCTAAATCCCCCCANGTTGATGCTCTAAATTCTTGNGGTCCATGAATTCTNTCGTTTTCATTTGCAGTTGCAAAAGCAGATAGCCACATCAANGAAGATCTNGANGCTATAGCATAATCGGAAAGNTCATCATCAAATATTATTGGTTCAGGTGTAGTTTTTCCAAGACCTAGCGAACCTTTGATAANTTTANCATCATCATTCACTAGTACTTTTGCATCCCATAATGTCTCACTAACATTTTGTATTTCTCCTTTAATCCAAATTTTTAATGTAATTGGCGAACAATCATTTAGATTAATTTCACATAAAGAATANTCAAAATANTCTCCTTTTTTGAGACCTTCTCCNAAATACCATGTCCCATCAANGTTGACACCATTAGATGTTTGAGCATCTTGACCNTAAGACAGATTTGAAAATCCAATNCCTGTTAAAATAACCAATAAACTGATCTGTGCCAGAATTATTTTCATGAATAATTTTCAAATTGGTNGATATTAAACATAGNTTATTTTATCAACTAAGAAATTATTTGATTTCAGTTNATTTCTTATTGTGTTTATTCAAATAATTTTGTACTTCTTCAACATCTTTGTCTCCTCTNCCTGATAGTGTAACNACAATTGTTTCTGATGGTTTTGACTTTCTTGCAACTTTGACTGCCTCAACAATTGCATGAGCTGATTCCAAAGCTGGAATAATTCCTTCAGTTCTTGTTAACATTAGAAATGCATCAATAACTTCTGCATCTGTTGCTGAATGATATTTTACACGTTTTGTATCTTTATAGTATGANTGCTCNGGTCCCACTCCTGGATAATCTAATCCTGCTGAAATACTATGAGTTTCAGTAACNTGTCCTTCNTTGTCTTGTAACAGNTATGTCATCATTCCATGAATTACTCCCTTGGANCCTGCTGACAGTGTTGCTGANTGTTTACCTGATCTTAATCCATGACCTGCAGCTTCNACTCCAATAATTTCTGAATTGGTATCTNCTAGAGGATAAAATGTNCCAATGGCATTTGANCCGCCNCCNACACATGCAATTACACTGTCAGGTGTCTTGTTGTTTATTTTTTTCATTTGAGATTTTATTTCATTTCCGATTACACTTTGAAAATCTCNAACCATTACAGGGTATGGATGAGGTCCAACTGCAGAACCTAATAGATAGTACGTANTCTCAACATTTGTAATCCAGTCTCGAATTGCTTCATTAATTGCATCTTTGAGAGTTTTTGAACCTGATTTAACTGGGTGAACTTTTGACCCCAACATATTCATTCTAAACACGTTTAGCTTTTGACGAATAGTATCTTTGTATCCCATGTATACTTCGGCTTTTAATCCCAAAGCTGCACATGCCATTGCAGTTGCAACTCCGTGTTGACCTGCTCCTGTCTCTGCAATGATTCTTTTCTTGTTCATTTTTTTTGCAAGTAATGCTTGGCCTAATGTATTGTTNATTTTGTGAGCACCCCCATGCAACAAATCTTCTCTTTTGAGATAGATTTTNCCTCCNCCTATTTTTTCAGATAAATTTTTTGCATAGTATAGCGGTGTAGGTCTACCTGCATATATNGTNAGATAGTAATCAAGTTCTTTTTTGAATTTTTTATCATTTTTGAATTTGAGATAATTTTCTTCTAATTCTTCAATTGCTGGCACTAGAGTTTCTGGAATNTATTTTCCACCAAATTCCCCAAACTTACCATTTTTTGGATATTTCAATANGCATTCACCAATTTTTTTACCTGTTCTTCAATGTTATCACTTTTCATAATGCTTGAACCTATTAGAAATGCATCAGCTCCACACTTTTTTAGATATTGGATATCTTCAGGGGTNTCAATTCCACTTTCAGATAAAATTATTTTTGATTTGTCATGTTCTTTCAATACTGTTTCTGTTGTTTTAAGATCAATTTCTAATGTGTCTAAATTTCTATTATTAATTCCGATAATGTCTGCATCTGTTTTGAGGGCATTTACAAATTCTTCTTTGGTGTGAACTTCGAGTAGAATATCTAATCCTTGTTTGTGCCCATATGCGATGAATTCATCAATATCTGATAAGAATTTCTGGTCAAATAAAGACTGAATTACCAACATATAGTCTGCCCCTATCTTTTTTGCAGTATCAATCTGAATTTTATCAATCATAATATCTTTCATTAGTAAAGGTACATCTACTGCGCTTCTAACTTTCATGAAATATTCAGGTGAACCATGAAACAGATGCGGTTGTGTTAATACTGACAATGCTTTAGATCCTCCGGCAACCATCTGATTTGCAATGTTTACAGGATCACTTTGTGTTCTAATCTTTCCAAGTGACGGTGATGCAAACTTTACTTCAGTTAACAGTGTTGCATGGGAGTTTGTTTTTATGATTTGTATAAAATCCTTAGTTGATCTTTCTAGATTACAACTTACATCATAAACTCCATCATCAATTGCCATTTGTGAGTTGTTTACTAATTTTCTCAAAATATTTTCAGCCATCTGTAATCTCCTTTAGTTTTGAAATGTCTCCTGTATCTGCAACAAATTTCTCTAGTAATGAAAATGCTTTACCGTCCTTAATTGTATTTAGTGCAATTTCCACCCCTTGCTCAAAATTATCTGCAATACCTGCAACAATTAACCCACCAGCTGCATTAAGTGCAGTTGTTTCAATCATGGCCTGATTTGCAGTGTTGTTTAGTACTCCAACAAATGAATCCATTGCATCTTTTTTTGATTCTATTTGAATATCTTTTAATGATGATTTGTGCAATCCTACTACTTCAGGATCAATTGCATTCATTAGCACTTTGTCCTTTCGTAATATACATACACGATTTGTTGCACTAGTTGAAAATTCATCCATCCCATCATCCGATCTGACTGTCATAATATTTTGTGCCCCTTTTCTTTTGAGCAGTACTGGTAATCTATCAAGAAAATCAATTGAGAAAACTCCTATCAATTGATTTTTCACTCCTGCAGGATTTGATAATGGTCCAAGTAAATTAAATGCAGTTCTAATTCCTAACTGTTTTCTTGCAGTTGAAACATATCTCATTGCAGGATGAAATTTTTGTGCAAACATAAAACAAATGTTATGTTTTTCTAAAACTTTTGAAATTTCAATGGGATTCATATTCAAATTATATCCAAAATATTCAAAAATATCTGCACTTCCTGAAACACTTGAACTAGAACGATTTCCATGTTTTGCTACTGTTCCTCCAGATGCTGCTACCACAAATGATGCTGTTGTGGATATGTTAAATGTCTGCAAAGAATCTCCTCCAGTTCCACACATGTCAATTACTGTTCCTGAATTTTTTGTCTCAACCTTAAGGGAAAATTCTTGCATTTTATCTAACATTCCAAGTAATTCATCATCTGTTTCTCCTTTTTGTGCAAGTTTTGATAGAAAATCTGCATTCTCAATATCTGTAGTTTTTCCTGATAACATGTCTGTCATAATATTGTTCATTTGATCATAACTCAGATCTGTTTTTTCCTGAAGTTTTGAAATTAGTTCAGAAATCATTTTTTCTCCTTAACTTGAGCAATAAAATTGCCTAAGATCTTCTTACCGTCTTCTGTCATTATTGATTCTGGATGAAATTGAACTCCTTGAATGAGATAGTCTTTGTGCTGAATTGCCATGATTTCCCCATCATCTCCTGCAGTTGCAATGACTTCTAAGATATCTGGAATTATTGTTTTATCGCCAACTAAACTATGATATCGTGTAGCTCTAAATGGATTTTTTACGTTGTTGAATAATTTTGCATTAGTATGATTAACAGGACTAGTTTTTCCATGTCTGACACATCCTGCATTGGTTACTTTGCCTCCAAATGCTGCAATAATTCCTTGATGTCCCAGACATACTCCAAAGATTGGTGTATCCTTACCCATTGTACTAATTACTTCTGAGCATACTCCAAAGTATTTTTTATCTTCTGGAGTTCCTGGACCTGGGGATATGATTATTGCATCATAGTTTTTTTCTTTAATTTGTTCAATGGTAATTTTGTCGTTTCTAATTACATCACTGTCGACCCCTAACTCTCCCAAGTATTGTGCAATATTGTACACAAACGAATCATAATTATCAATAATTAAAAATTTCAATTTGCCTCCTTTAATGCCTGAAGCATAGCTCCTGCTTTATGTTCTGTTTCTTTGAATTCATTTTCTGCAATAGAGTCTGACACAATTCCTGCACCTGATTGAACAAAACCTTTGTTGTTTTCAATAAAGATACTTCTAATTGCAATAGCAAAATCACAGCACCCATTGTATGAAAAATATCCTACTGCTCCGGCATATGGTCCACGAGTTTCTGTTTCTAATTCATCGATAATTTGCATTGCTCTAACTTTTGGAGCTCCCGATACTGTACCTGCTGGAAATACTGCTTGAAACGCATCAAACATATCGTTTTCAGGCGCTAAATTGCCTACAACATGACTAACTATATGTTGAACATGACTGAATCGTTTTATTTGCATTAATGATTTGGGGTNNACCGTTCCATATTTGCAAACTCTTCCAATATCATTTCTACCTAAATCTACTAGCATTGTATGCTCTGCNAGTTCCTTTTCATCATTGATTAATTCATCAGCTAACTGTTTGTTTTTTTCCTCATTGTCCGTGATTTTTCTAGTACCTGCAATTGGGAATGTTTCTACTTTATCACCTGTAATACGTACTAACATTTCAGGTGATGCACCNATTATTGTTTTTGAATCTTGTTTNAAGTGATACATATANGGTGATGGATTTANTTTTCGAAGAGTTTTGTANAGTNTGAGATTATCNCCTGTTACATCAAAAGCAAATTTNCGAGANAANACAACTTGGAATATNTCGCCGTCATGAATTAATTTTTTTGCTTTGTTTACAATATTTGAAAATTTNTCTTTGTCCATGTTTGGAGTTACTTCGCTAGAATGAAATTCTTCAAATGTGTCATCATTCATAATTAATTTTTCAAATCTATTTTCATTATGATAAAANTAAAATAATTTTTTNTGAACATTATCATAAATAATNCCATCATCATATANTCCAAATTCCATTAGTGGTTGTTCTGAGTNATGNGAATCAGAAATATTTTCAATTAATTTTATTGCATCATAGTTAACAACTCCTACTGCNCCTCCNAGATANCTNTATGATTGATCATCACATTTTCCTAATAATTTNTTTAATTCGGTAAATGGCTCTTTTGTGGAAATNGTTTTGGTGGANNCNCCTTCNATGATTTCTACTCTATCTGAATATCCTTTAAGAATAATTTTAGGATCAAAACCCATNACAGAAGTTTCTGCTAATACTTCAGGACCAGTTAATGATTCAAACAGAAATGAATGTGAATAATTTCGAGAAATTTTATTATAAATTTGAAATTGATTTTCAGATAAATCTAGAGGTATTACTTTNGCTGTAGTTTTTCCAAAGGTGTCCACCCATAAACNAAATTTTGTAGGTTTATTATATTAAANTNNTAAGAATNNCTGGANNTTTACCTCATGTCATTTTACTTCNAANTNNTTGANATNNCTAGGCGTGAATAGGTTACCGTATAGTACGGTACCTTTATACGATAGTTGATCGCTATTGGAATCATGCAAGGNGCAAATCAATCCATGTTTCAAAATNTACAAATNCTAGAAAATCGTAGCACNGTATCNAAAGTAGAGTGTTATGTTTGTGGNAAAGGAATNGAAGATGGCCATAGTATTTCNGCCAAAACTTTGCCACACGGAACAGTTTTGTTTTGTGATGTTCATTACGACTTACAATAAACTCCTANATTTTTCCTTTTTTCAATTCNTTGTAAATTNTTTATAATAATTNAATCTCGCTTTTTTNAGGATAGAATTNACATTGACTATTACTTACTGTAATTCAAAACCTATAATTTTTTACAAATTATGTTCTACTCAAATCAATCACAAATGAACGAAATGATACAAACTCAAATCAACTTGGGTGATTACAACAAGCCACAAGAACAAACCAAAGCNGTAGGAATTGGAAAAATCCTAGGTAAAATAATTAACATCAAAGATTTCAAAACAAATAGAGGTAAACCATCNCCTTACACTCCAAAAGAATCAATTGGAGATGANGGTATGACTGATTATAACGTAATTGATACCGTGGAAACATTTGATGTCCAAAACCAAAAGGTCAGTTCTTTTTTTGTAACACCAGCTATTGTCAAACAGATTCAAAGAGTNCCTAACTATCAGTCAGAATTGGCTGCAGGGAAGGTATTTGGTCCATGTAAAATTGGNCAAAAAGTTTCTGCAAAGACTAGTGCAAAATATTGGTGTCTTCTTTTCCCTGGAGAAGAAGGCTACTAGNTCTTTTTTTTAAAATAATTTTAAACAAATAACATTCTAATCTACTANACGTTTANAAATANTGTATTTGGAATCAATAAAAAATGCAGAATTATTTGCAAAAGATCGTCATTCGGGNAAAATCACAAATGGCATGCCATATCCACAACATCTAGAGAATGTTGTTAGNAGGCTCAAAAGTCTGGGNGTTNTTGATGATGAAATTTTATNTGCGGGATGGTTATGCAATATACTTGAAGACACTGATGTAACTTTTGATGATGTANATGAGAAATTTGGTGATGTCNTNGCAGTTTTGGTATCTTCAATATCAAAAGACATGACGATNCCAAGAAAACAAAGAAACAAAGAATTTTCAAAACAACTCAAAAANGCATCTTTTAATGCNAAACTCATCAAACTATGTGATATTTCTNCAAATCTTAGTGATTTGAAAAATTACAATGCTTCAAAATCAAAAATTATGCGTCAAATAAGACAAAATAGATATCATTTGACGTTGATAAAAAANGATTTANCAGAAAATTCTCAATATCCTCAAATCATTACTTTGTTAAACAGNGCAAACACAATTTTNAAAAAATTTGGNCAACGAAATATTCTCTAAAATAACAAATTACCAAAAATTTGGGCAANAATTGCTGCAGCTANAATAATTGCAATTTTTATTCCCAATTTCATATNCNTCATAGCCAAATTCTAAACTTAATGTTATCGATAGTTCAAATTAAATGCCATATCNTCGCNTTTTATTTCATGAAGTCTTCTGATGTTTTTCGAAAACGAAATCTTACAAATGTAAATTTTGAGTATGAGGATTTGATTGGNAGGGATTTTTCGGATTCAAATTTGTCTGGCGTGAATCTAAAAGAGAGAGATATTCATCATGCAGATATGAGTTGCTGTGACTTGAGCAGAGCTGATTTGAATGGAACAATNCTNTTTTCTGTAAAGTTACGAGGTTCTGATATGAGACAAATTAATTTATCAAATGCAAAATTNTGGGATGCTGAATTGTATGGTGCAANTCTTCGTGATGCTAATTTGATGTCTGCTGATCTNTTTTTTTCTGATTTAAGAACTGCTGATTTNACAAACGCCAATCTTTGNGGTGTTAATCTNAGGCATGCAAACTTTGATGGTGCAATTTTAGAGTCAGTTAATTTNCAAGGNGCAAANTATGATTCTAATACTNTTGATACCNTTCCTGACAGTGTAAAATCAGTATTAAAAGAACAAGGAAATTTATGGTAATAACAATTTGAATCTTTTTAAGAGAATAAATTAAACAAAAATCATGAACCTAAAATCAGAAAAATCAATAAAAGAATATCTAAAGACATTACCTGATGATACAATAATTAAATATTATTTGGATGTTGAATACACTCCATTTCCAGTATTATTAATTGAAGAATATAGTAGACGTTTTAAACAAAAAACAAAGAATGAACTTGTAAAGGATCTGAAATATCAAACAAATCTTGCTAAAAAGAAAAGTTTGGAATTGAATAATATGGCAAAAAAACAAAAACTAGTAGATGATGTTACTAAAGAAAAATCTGAAGAAATAATTCAACATGCAAAGAAAAAAGGATATGAGATTAGTCAAAAAATAGCCAGTAAAAGTACTCGTCTAAAATTAAAATTGAAAAATAGAAAGCAATCAATTGAAACCCGTGCAATTAAAAAACTCAGTACATCGAAATCTGATTATCTTGATTTACTAGAAAAATTGGGAAATCTAAAAAAAGCAGGTATTATCACCTCAAAAGAATTTGAAGAAAAAAAGAAAAAGATTCTATCAAAAATTTAGCCAAATCAATAGGCTTAAGTTCAAAAATTATTCAAATAAAATCTGTGGATATATATCAAAGCAGATTGCCCCTAATTTTGATTATTATACTTGCGGGTGTTTTAGTTGTGCAATTCATGGCAAGTGAACAAAATGGCACTCTCATAGATCCTCAGACTTGTGAATTATACCTAAAAGATCCT
This sequence comes from Nitrososphaerota archaeon, assembly GCA_002730325.1. Lineage (GTDB taxonomy): Archaea > Thermoproteota > Nitrososphaeria > Nitrososphaerales > Nitrosopumilaceae > Nitrosopumilus. The sequence goes on along the minus strand of PBZV01000013.1, from coordinate 5,000 downwards.
CAAGTTGGTGGAAAAAAATATCTAAATGAATTTGATTCAAAATGTCTTGAAATGAAAAGTCTCAATCCTTGAGTTCAATTTCTTTAAATTCTACACCCCTCATAGTTTTCTGTGAATAAAAAATCCTTGGTATCCTCAATTGATGACTCTGAAATAATTGAAAAAATTTCTAAAAAATATTTTTCAGAAATTGAATACTATGTTCCACATTTACAACAATCTCTATTTGATTTTCAAAATGAATATTACAAAACATGGAAAAATTTTGTTAACTCAAATATCTCATTATACAAAAATTTTGGTACTCAATCTGGATTAAATTTCATATTGTCCGAATCTTCTCAGAAATTGATTGAGGATATTAATAATGAAATTATTCAGTACCGATCTATGTATCACAAAATCATCACAAAATCAATAGAATCTGGAAAAGAAAATGTCAAAGTATGGAATGATAATGCAAAAATCATTGATGAACTAAATGAAAAAGCAATTAAATTCTGGTCAGATATGTTTAGCCAAAAATCTGCTGATAAAACAACTGATAAGAGTATTTAGATAATTAGGTTTGTAATACTCATGGATGATCCANCTGAAATNAATTCTGTATATTGGGATNATGATTCAAAGTCTTGGNAATACAAAATAGTNCAAGTTGAGGAATATCATGGATTTATTGATTGTCAATATTGCCATAAACCTATTTCTCATAATATNAAANCAGNTGGNGAATTCAAAGTNNTTTATGTGAAATGTGGATGCTCAAGANTAAACTAANTNATTTTNAAAANTANTCATCTAAAAAAAANGATCATNGTTAAATACCATTTTGACGTAGTATATCTAACGAGAAGCCATTGTTCTGCGTCGTAGAACTATAGGTTTGGAAAACACATCATGTTATGAAAACGTCTGTGNAATTNNGTGTTTTCCCTGTTCTCTCGTTATTNATTCAGAATNACAAAAATATGNCTAANNTNTNCATTANNNATATGAGNAATCTTGATGATTCNATNGGNAAAATTTTGTTGGATTTACAAAAAGATGANCCGGATACTTTTAAAAAATTAATGAAAAAAGCACAACTTGAAAANCCTGAATTGTTTAATGATTCAATTGAANCNGAAAATGCAGAAATTGATGATTATAATCGNAAAATTGATGATTATAACAACAAAATCGATAAAGAGTAAATTTACGCCTGTTGAAACNCTGAAAAGAANTCTTTTGCTTTGATTTTTGATAATTGGCGATTTTTTGTTTGACAATAATTGGTTGTAAATGTACATTTTGGACATCCTTCCCAGTCTTCTTGTTTTCCATCAGANCAATTACAATCACTTAGGAGGGACCAACATGCATTTAGAATTTTATCAAATTTNTCATAAATNATTTTACTGCATCCATTATATCCGTCAGATGAATTATCATACAGGTAGATTANTCCTTTTTCATAATACACATCAATATCATTTGATTCAGATTTTGTTAAAATCTTACTTGCGTTTACTANAACATGTGCAATTGTATGAATTTTTGAATCTGAAACTATNGGACTTTTTGAATCCGACGTTGCTCTTGGAATGATANCTGAAGGAAGTTCAATCCCAACTGATGAATGCTTTGACTTCCAATGGAAGTTTTTCCATGATGGAATTGTATTGCCACTATNNGTTTCAAATTTATCTGCTGATTCATTATAGTTACCTTTCAAATANCCTGTAATNGTNCTATCCAAATCNATTACNCCATATCGNAATGAAATTTTTTTATTTTTTANGATAATTTCTTTGTGNGTTTCNTTTCTTTTTGATGTTTGTANAATTGAAGTTCTGACAATTGGAATTGTCCTTTTTCCTTTTTCTGTAGACCTTGCCAAATATGCCCTTGCACCATTTGATGATTTGATNAATGAATTGACTTCATAATTCTTTTTGTTAAAATGATAAATTGCTTTTTGATGTAATTGATAATATCCTGTAGGNACATTTCGAGTGCCAATCTTATTGGAATTGTAATATATTGAAATTTCTCCAGAAGTTCCACGAAGATTTACACTNCCTGCAAAATCAAAAAATTGTGATTTGTCNGNCTCTTCAGNTGATTCTTTTTCCACCNCAATTGANTNNNTGTGNTTNTCTGAAATNATTGANTTTTCTTTGTTNATTGGAATNATGTGATTTTGTGNTANNTATTCATCAATATGACGTGCAAAATAATGACATGTTGCATCTTCAGGATCAAANACNCANATAGCATATGATTTNTGACCTTTTCTTCCCGCACGCCCAATNCTTTGAACAAATGANTCANATTCACTTTTGAATGCNGATATNACTACATCTACATGACCNATNTCTATNCCTAANTCTAGNGTAGGTGTNCATGAAAGAACATCAAGTTCNCCTGCNTTCATNTGAGTTTCATATAATTTTCGATCATTTTGATCAAGACCNCCTCTATGTATTTGGATTCTAATNNNGTCATTTGANTCTTCAACGTTTGATGCAAGAAATTCTGCATCATTGTGNGANTTACTAAANACTAGTTGTGTTGANNCNTTTTTGTAACAAATTGATGANAAANGNTCCATGGTNGTTCTTTGNCCATATTTNCNTGGCATNANAAAAAACATNTGCATGTTTTGTTTTCGTCTAAACTCACTTTTGATATATGAAAATGATTTTTCAGGNAAATCAAACATGNTTGAAAAAAATTCTTTNGANTTATCTAANGTNGCNGAAGANCCTANAAACTGAATTTCTTTCATGTATCTTTTCATTCTTTTTAGAACATGATACACGTTTGAGCCATGAAAACTAGTGTATGAATGAGCTTCATCCATAACTATGATTTTTGCATTTTTGAATAATTCATTCCATTTTTTATCTTGTAAAATTAAATGGTAATTAATAAAATCAAAATTTGTTGCAATAATTATTGCCTTTTTACTTGATTCTGCCAATATCATGTTTTTGTATTCTGTACTTTGTCCGCCATGAATTGAATAAATTGCAACTTTATCATGTAATCCACACTTGTAAATGAGATCTGATACTTTGGATACTTGATCATCAATTAATGCATTAAGTGGGTATACAAATAATGCAAACACCCCTGGTGTGGGGTTTTTTGAAATTTTCTCCAAAATTGGAATGCTAAATGCTTCAGTTTTTCCTGAGCCTGTTGGTGCTGAAATTATTGTATTTTTACCTGAAAGAATTGAATAAACTGATTCTTTCTGAAATGGAAGTAATCCTTCAAATCCATATTTTTTTAATCCTGAGATGATTTTTTCAGATAATATATCATTAAGATTATCTACTGGAATTTTTTCAGGCTCTGGCGCTATTCTTCTCTCATAGTGAATTAATCCTATTGTTTCATCTACATGACCTTCAATGATTTTTTGAATGATTAAATCATTTTCAATTAGAGATTTGGGAATCTTGTTGATGTCAAACAAAATTTCTTGTGGAATGGCAATTTTTGGTTTTGCCGGAATTGTTTTTTGATGAATTTTCTTGATTTCTTCTGGATAGTATGATTGACCGGATTCTGTTGGCCCATTGCACCTATGTGGTTCATCAGTTCTTGCATCAATTGGAATAAACTTCCCACTATCTGATTTGAATTCTTCATCCCAATAGATTTCAGAACCACATCCTTTGGAACACTGTTTTGTTCTACCTGAATAATTTACTCCATATGTTGGCTTTTTTGGAATGATTAATTCTGGATTGCATTTGGGACAAATTCCAGGAGCTCCAACATCGCCTGAATTTTGTGTAAGTTTAGTATCGCAATTAGAACAAAATTTCATGAATAATTATTTTGATTAGTTTACCATTAATGAACTAATAATTCATTTCATTTTTTCATAATAGAATTACCTTCCATTATTAATTAGAACTATTGTAATTTTTGAACTAAAAAAATCAATGATTATTGAAACGTATTAAAATATGAGAAATAAATTAAAATCAAAGAAATGACTAATGAAGAAATACCCTCCAAGGAAGAAATTATCAAAAATATGACAAAGCATTTACAATCTCACCCTGAAGACGGCGAAGAAGTTTTAATTCGAACTTATGATCTTGCTTTCATTAAAGGCAAACTGGATTCAAAAAAATGACTTTTGAAGATGAATTTCGAAAAAAGATGATAAAACAAAAAGAAGCATATGAAAAGAAAAAACAGATTGAAGGTGATTCTGATATAATTTTTAATGAAAAAGACAACAAAAAATTAAAAGAAAAACTTTAGGTATGTTAAAATCATGAATACAAATAGAGGTAAAATTAGAGGAAATCATGCCATTATTTTGTAAACAGTGTGAGGGAAGACGAGTTCCTCTATTTCAAAAAACTGAAAATACTTCATTTTGGTTATGTGAAAAATGTAAGAATTTTGTTGATGCTGATGACAAAATAATTCGAGAACTTACAGAATTGGAGAAAGAAAAAATGGATAAAGAAGTTGAAGATTTTGAAAAAGACAATGCAAAATTCCCTAAAGAGAAAATGGTTCGAAGAAAGGGTGTTAATTAACACACAAAATGAATTTTGTTTAAAAAACCAGAACTTATTTCAATTATTGTTTTTTGAATATTATTAATGTCTAAATTTGTAGAAATTGCAATTGGAATTGGAGCTATTGTAGCAGGAATTGCATTGATTGGTGGCCTAATTTAGAATTGATATTTTATGTTGAAGATTTTACTTCTTGGATTTGCTCAAAGTAATTGAAAATATGTTAATCATCATCTAAAATCCATCATTAGTTATTTTCTATCTAGTTAATCTATCTAAACCATGTTAGAATGAGAAAATGCCTTTGATTCTCAAAAATTAGATTTTTCAAGAATTTTCACCGTATTTCACAAAAAATTCATGATACAGTTGTTGGCGCATAAACCAGTCCTCTTAGTGCGATCACACTTTTAACTAAGATCTGATGGAAAATCGATCTATGAAAACTGGAATTCAATGTCTTTT
>PBZV01000012.1 GCA_002730325.1 Nitrososphaerota archaeon | reverse complement strand
TTACTGCAATAGTTTGCCCTACAGCAAGTGCATGTTTGGCGTGTTTGATTAAATGTGCACCAGTTGTATTTGAATCATAACTGAATCCAATTACAGGATGAGAGTATTTGAGTTTGCGTAATCTATTCTTTGCTAAAACAACTTTAGCAATTGCACCTGCATTGTCATTTCTTAAACCATGAATCATTATTGTAAGTTCTTTGGAATCAACGAGTTTTGTAAAATCTTTTTTTGGGTACAGGTAGTATTGGTTTTTTTTCAAAGTTTTTCCAGTGGATAAATCATAATATCCCCTAGTTGAGATTCTTGGAATTGGTTTCATTGTTTCTCAGAAGGACCTAATTGTTTTTTATATTTTGCAACGTCAGATACCTCGACTCGTGCAAATAGTGGAGATGCCTCACCCAAATCATATCCAGAAGGAATACCTAATTCAGACATTTCATTCCAGGCATAGTCGCTAATTTTTCCATCTAATCCCAACTGATTCCAGATTTTTTGTGCGGATTCAGGCAAAAATGAAGAAAGTGCTATCGCAATAGTTCTTACAGCATTGACAGACAAAAATACACAATTTGCAGTTCCAGGACCTTTTTTCCAAGGTTCTTTGTGTTGGAAATACTGGTTATAGAATGAAGAAAATTCCATAATTTTTTTCAATGCTCTATCAATATGATTTTGTTCCATTAGTTGTCCAACATCATCAGAAAGACTTTTGATTTTTTGCTCGGCTTCAGTGTCCTTTTCATCAAATGGTTCAGTTTCAGGGATTTTCCCATCAAATGTTTTTTTTGTAAATCCTAATGCACGATTTACAAAGTTTCCAAGATTTCCAATTAGTTCTGAATTAATTCTAGTAGTAAAGTCACCCCAATCAAAATTCAAGTCATCTTGAGAATAAGGATTAATTGAAATCAAATAATATCTCAAATAGTCTGCAGGATAGTATTCCAAAAATTCTTTTAGTCCAATGTACCAATTTCTGCTTTTTGAAATTTTCTTTGACTCCAATGTCAGATGACCCCTAGTAGGAATGTAATCAGGTAACTTGTACTCACTATCAATTCCCAATCGCATTGCAGGTAAGAAAAGATAATGATGATACACAATATCTTTTCCAATAAAATGGTAAATGTCAGCAGAATTCCAAAATTCTTTTCCATCAATTCCTTTGTCATTTAAGAATTTTAATGCAGTAGAGATGTATGCCAAATGATTATCAAACCAACCGTAGAATACCTTACCCTTTGCATCATCTAATGGAACAGGGACACCCCAAGAAATATCTCTAGTAATATCCCAGTCAATCAGTCCAGATTTAATCCAATTCTGAACATATTTTTTTACATCTTTTTGAAGATGTTCATTTTCTTCTAGCCATTTAGATAACGAGTCAGCAAAGTTTTTGAGTTTAAAGAAGTAATGTGTTGTTTTCTCTTTTGTTGGAGGAGTACCACAAAGAGAACATTTTGGATCAGTGATTTCTTCAGGCACACGACCACAACTCTCACACAAATCAGAGTATTGATCTTCAGCCTTACAGTAGGGGCAAATACCTTTTACGTATCTATCAGGCAAGAATTTTTTATCATTTTTACAATAGAATTGAATGATTTCTCGTTCATAGATATGTCCAGAATCATTTAGTTTTTTGAACACATCCTGAACAAATTCAATATTTTCTGGAGAACTTGTTTTATAGAAATAATCAAATTCGATGTTAAATGCTGAAAAATCTTCATAATCTCGTTTATTCCAGTGAGCAACATAGTCTGAGGGAGTCTTTCCTTGTTTTTCAGATTGAATTAAAATTGGAGTTCCAAAATCATCAGAAGCACAAACATAGTAAGCCTCAACCCCGTTTTGTTTTAAGAATCTTGTAGTAACATCTGCAGGAAGATATGTTGATGCAACATGTCCCAGATGAATTTCGCCATTAGCATATGGTAGTGCACTTGTAATGATAGCTTTTTTGTTCATTAGATATTCACAGGAAGTGTACTCAGGTTAAGAAGTTTTACCAGTTGTTTGCATATTTTACTTGTTCTGGAGTAAGTTTATCGATTTTAACGTCCATTGCTTTTAGTGCATCAAATGCAATTTGAATATCAATTTCTTTAGGAACGTCAATAATTTTATTTCCCATTTTTTTGTGATTCTTCAAGATATACAAAACAGACAAAAGTTGATTTGAAAATGATTGAGCCATAACCTCTGGCGGATGTCCTTCTGCAGANACNAANTTAGCAAGNCGTCCTTGTCCAATCAAGTAAACTTTTCTGCCATTTTTCAAAGTACATTCATCTAGNGTNGGTCTAACTTCTTTAACAGATTTAGATTTTTTTAGTAAAAAGTCNGCATCAATTTCAACATCAAANTGTCCAACATTACCCATTATTGCACCATCTTTCATTTTCAAAATGTGTTCTTTTCTAATTACACTAGTCATTCCAGTACATGTGATAAACATGTCACCNATTTTTGCNGCTTGNGNCATTGGCATTACTTCAAATCCATCCATNTGNGCNTCNANTGCTTTNACNGGATCNACNTCAGTTACNATTACTTTTGANCCCATTCCATTNCATCNTGATGCAACACCACGTCCAACCCAACCNTANCCAACNACTACAACNCGTTTNGATGCCATNAGTAANTTCATNGCNCGNAANTAACCATCAATAGTACTTTGNCCAGTNCCATATCGATTATCAAACATGTGTTTTGTATAAGCCTCATTAACTAAAATCACAGGATANCGAAGTTTACCTTGATTCTCNACTGCTCGAATTCGAGTAACACCTGCAGTAGTTTCTTCAGTTGCACCCAAAATTTCCATGTCTTTAAATCTTTTATCAAAATGTGCTTTNATNTTCATNTCNGCACCATCATCAGTTAGAATNGTTGGTTTATGTTTGAGTACTTGATCAATAGACCAATCATAGTCCTTAACAGATTGTCCATGCCATGCATAAACATTGATTCCTTGTGATGCCAAAAATGCTGCAATNTTATCTTGGGTGGTTAAAGGNTTNCCNCCACAAACTGCAACCGTTGCACCTAATTCTTTAGCACCCATAAGTAAAACAGAAGTTTCTTTTGTAACGTGTAAACAAAAACCAAGAGTAACTCCCTTGAGAGGTTTTGATTTTTTTAATCGATTAATTGTGTTATCTAAAATTTGCATATGAGATCTAGCCCACTCATAAGATAATTTTCCTTCTTTGATTAATTTAGGACTAGATTTTACTTTACTCATCAATATTGACCAAAAATTGGAATATAAAATCTTATCATGCGAATGTACATAAATAACAAAAGTTTTCATTCATTATTGACCTGGAAAAAAATTGCTGAAAAAGGGGATATCGAGGCAGGGAAAGGTAAAGCATTCAAAATTGGTGAAAAACAGATTGCCATCTTTAACCAAGACGGGTATCATGCAATGGATGATCTATGTGTTCATCAAGACGGTTCAATCGCCCCAGGAAAATTAGATGGTGATATTGTAGAATGTCCATTACATTTTTGGCATTACAATATCAAAACAGGTGAGCTTACAGATTATCTCAAAGATGTAAAACTTGAGACATATTCAGTAGAAACCAGAGATGATGGGATTTACGTAGACATTTAGAGATTAAAGATTAGATTCCTCAAATCAAGATTAGGCACAATTTTTATTCTAACGTTTTCTGAAAATTAGTTATTGAATCAAGATATTATTAATGAAATTCAAAATCAAGATTATTCAAAAATTACAGAGACCATTGAAAAATTTCTAGCTGAAAAAATTGAGAAAACAAATGCAAAAGGCGTAATTTTGGGATTAAGTGGAGGAGTTGATTCAGCAGTTATTGCATACATTTGTAAAAGAAATCTAAAAGAAAAAACACTTGCATTAATTATGCCAGATACTGAAATTACACCAAAATCAGAAACAGATGATGCATTGAAAATGATTTCACTAACAGGAATAGACTACAAACTAATTGATATCAATCCAATTGTAAAAGAATATTCAATGTATCTTGAACCAAATGCAAAATCAAAGGGGAATTTACGGGCAAGGATTAGAACAAATATTTTGTATTATTATGCTAATGCTAAAAATTATCTGGTTTTAGGATCAAGTGACAAAAGTGAAAACATGATCGGATATTTTACAAAACATGGGGATGGAGCATCGGACATTACACCAATAATTTCACTATACAAATTACAAGTAAGAGAAATTGCAAAATATTTACAAGTTCCAATTAACGTAATATCAAAAAAGAGCAGTCCACATCTATGGAAAGATCATGATGCTGAAAATGAAATAGGAGTTTCTTATGAAGAAATAGATTCTATTTTGTATTGTTTGTTTGAAAAGAAATTATCCGTTGAAGAAACTGAAAAAATTACACTAATTGAAAAATCAAAAATTCAAAAAATACAAGAATTAAACTCCAAAAGTGAACATAAAAGATTATTGGCACAAAAACCAGGTGTAAATTAAGAATGAAAATTCAAGATACATTATCAAATTTGGAACAAAAATTAGATACAACAAATAAAATCAAAATTTATCTTTGCGGCGTAACAGTTTATGATGAATCACATATAGGACATGCAAGAACAATTATTGTTTTTGATGTATTAAGGAAGTTTTTAGAATCAAAAGGGACAGAGATTGAACTTGTTCAAAATTTTACAGATGTAGATGATAAAATTATCAATCGTGCAAATTCCGAAAATACAACAGCTGAAAAAATCAGTTCCAGATACATTGAAAATTATTACAGGGATTTTGATAAACTAAATGTAAAACGCGCAACAAATTATCCCAAAGCAACAGAACACATTGAAGACATTATCAAATTTATTGAAAAATTGATTGAAAAACAGATGGCATATCCTTCAAAAAATGGAGTGTATTTTTCAGTCTCAAAATTTCCAGAATATGGAAAATTATCAAAAAAGAAAATAGATGAGTTGCAATCAGGTTCAAGAATAGGAATTGATGAGTCAAAAATAGATCCACTAGATTTTGCAGTATGGAAGTTTTCAGATGTGGAGCCAGTATGGGAAAGCCCATGGGGAAAAGGAAGACCTGGATGGCACATAGAATGTTCTGCAATGAGTGTAAAGTATTTGGGAGACAATTTTGATATTCATGGAGGTGGACGAGATCTAATATTTCCCCATCATGAAAATGAAATTGCACAATCCGAAGCATGTACAAATTCACCTTTTGCAAAAATTTGGATGCATGTTGGAATGGTTACAATTGGTGGGGAAAAAATGTCAAAATCATCAGGCAATACAAAATCAATCAAATATGTTCTAGAAAACTGGGGATCAAATATTATCAGATTATTTTGTTTATCAGGACATTATTCCAAAGTAATAGATTATTCCGAAGAGATGCTTAATGAAAATCTCACAAAATGGAGACAAGTTGAAACATGTTACTATGAATTAATTCATGCAACTAGTGAAAAACAGGAAGAGGTTGCTGAAAATATTAAAAAAATTAGTATAGAATTTGATAATGCATTAGAAGATGATTTTAACACACATTTGGCGTTATCTGCATTTTTCCAACTGGTAAAAGAAACAAACAGATTAGCAGCTGAAGAAAAATTAGGAAAGAGTGATTCACAAATCATCAAAAAAGAATTCGAAAGAATGTTAATTATTTTAGGATTAAGCATTCCAGAAATGACGGAAGACAAAAAGCAAGAGATAGATAATTTAATTTCAGACAGAGAAAAGTTAAGAAAAGAAAAACAATTCGAAGATGCAGATAAAATTCGAGATAAGCTTAATGAAATGAATATAGAACTAATTGATCATAAAAAAAGAACAATCTGGATGAAAAAAGAAAAAATTAAAGCTGAAAAGTGATTTTTACAAAAAACAGATGTCTAGTGCACAATATTTTGAAATTAGAGCAACAGATCAAGATTCACATATTTTTAAAGTGATATGTTTTGGTAAATTATTAAACTAATTGTTTGCATCTAATTCTAAAATCACGTATTATTCTCTAAATCGTATTTATAAAAAATCTCAAATTTCATCATATATCATTTCTTTATAATTTTCTGAAGATCTTAAATATCATAATATTAGAGAGTATGAATGAGTCATGAAAATTTCAATTATTCTTCAATCAAAGTTGAAGACATTATGACAAAAACACTCATCTCTGTAAATCCTTTAACAACAGTCTTCCAGATAGCAAAAATGATGGAACAGGGTAGAATAGGCGCAATAATTGTGCAAGAAAATAAAATTCCCACAGGAATAGTTACAGATAGGGATTTTGCAACAAAAATTGCAGCAGAAAAGCTCTCATTTGATACAACAGTTGAAAAAATAATGTCACACCCACTAATTTCAATAAGTCATACTGAATCAATTTTGGCTGCTGCAGAATTAATGAGTAGTAAAAAAATTAGAAAACTTGCAGTATCCAACAATGGTTCAATTGTAGGAATTATCACTTCTACCGATTTGGTAAATCAACTTGCTTTAACTTCAAGTATCTAAGAATACTTTTGACATAACATTCTATTTCAAAAAAACACAAAGTATGATTTTTTATTTTCAAAATTAAGAAACAAAAAACGTCAATAGACTTCGAATAAATTATTCATATGCCTGAAAAAATTAGGACAGTCTAATTAGTCGCATCTAATTTTCGTGGCGTTTAATAGAACCAGAATAATTTTTAAAATATGAATTTGTGGAGTAAATTCTGGAATTGGTATGAAAATAAAATACTAGGAAGCATTATCATAATTGCAATAATACAATTTATCCAAATACCCCACATGGTATGGAATGCAGATTTAATGTTGGAGGCAGGGGTTGTTTCTAGAATACATCCAATAATTGATTGGCTCCTATATGGAGTTGATTTAATTGAAATTATTTCAATTATCAATGTTGGAATGATCATGTTTAGTTTAATTAAAAAAAGACATAATGCAAAAAAACAAGCAACAAAAACTAGTTAATTTTTTGCATCCCAAATTACTCGTTGCGGGAATGGGATTTCAATTCCTTCTTTATCTAATGCGCGTTTAATTGTAGTAAGAAGAATAGGTTGAGCTTGACTCCAATCATCTCGAGGGTGCCAAACTAGAACTTGGATATTCACGCTGGAATCACCTAATTCTTCCACTCTAAATTCAGGTTCAGGGACATGGAGAATAAATGGCATTGTTACTAGAATTTCATTTTTTATTACAGAAATTGCATTTTCAATATCATCTTTGTATGAAATTCCAACCATTGCATCAGCACGTCTCACAGTAGAGATAGTCAGTGAGCGGATATTAGATGTAAAAAATTTCTCATTAGGAATTCTAATTACAGTACCATCAAATTTTCTAATTTTACTAGAAAAGGTTCCAATGTCTAAAAGAGTTCCAGAAATCCCCATATCAGGAAGTTCGATGGTGTCACCATGTTTTGCAGGTTTTTCAAAAATTAAGAAAACACCAGAAATCAAATTAGAAACAACTGATTGTGTTGCAAATCCGATGACTACTGCAAAGATTCCACCTGCAACCATAATTCCAGATAAATCAATCCCCTGACTCGATGTGAATCCTAAAAAGGAAATCACTATAATTCCAAAATAAATTAATTTACTGAGATTTTTTGCAGTGTCTTTTGGTAATGTTGGGGCATAATATTTGTGAAACAGTAATTTTGCAATTTTTGCAATAATTACACCACCGGCCATGATTATTCCACCAATTAACAAAGAGAGTACAGTCAAGTCTCCAACAATTTGCATTTCAGATAAATTCTGAAGTAATTCCAAAGGCATTAGTCTAATTCCATCTCCACACTAGTACCAACAGTTGTATCTTCCCAAGTGGGGGATTTTGTCCAATCAGTTTCTACTGCAATGGTTTTTACATCTACAATATGTACAACCGCCCTTTTTTTCAATGTTATTTTAATTCCATCAATTATTGTTTTAGAGTCTTCATAGTAAAGGGAGTTATCAGTCATAGGAAAAACTACTTTGTCAATAGTTTGTCCAGATGATAAAGTATTTTCTATAATTATTTTCAATACCCCTTCAATGTAAGGAATGGAATCACTATAATCAGTAGCTAAAGATACTTTGGAATATTTACATAAGGTTCCTGTATCTGGAGAGCCATACAAACCAAATCTAGAATTCATAGAATTGCAAGTTATCCAATCAAGAGATTCACGATTGGAACCATTAATTAAAAAAATGCCAATTTCAATAGGACAATGAACAAAAATACTTGCAGCTGAATTTTCACTAAGGTAGATTTCTTTGTCAAATTTTAAAAAAACATAACCAGTTCGTCTTGCAGGATGATTTAATGGTCGAATAGGGGCCAATTCAATTTTAATTTCACTTGACTTTACAGGAATCATTTTTTCGACAATATTTCCTTCAGAGTCTTCTCTAAAATATGAAAAAGCATTATCGCTTATTTGTTGAAATTTAATCTCAGTATTCGGAAGAGATAGTTCAAGATTGTCATTCAAATCATATATTCCGTAACTCGAAAAAGTATTTTCAGAAGTATTATTCATTATTTTCATTTTTATAATCTAAAATCTAGAATTTATGCTCTCTTATTGGAATAGATCAAAAAATCAAAAACTAGAAAAAATCAGATAAAGTTTTTTGTCTCATTAATGTCAAAATATGCCCATGAGATAGCCATTCAGATTTACTAATACTCATTTTTTGAGATGCTAAATGTAAAGCATCATCAAAATTATCAAAAAGAGTAGGATTTTGCTTCATTGCCTCACGAATTCCTTCACGAACTTGCCAAACACCCACAGGGATTGCATATTCAGGCCTAATTTCTCTCAAAATTATTACTCCTGATTGAATTTTACATCGATTCAAATACTCTAAAACACCTAATTTTGCCGCAAAATATGCACCTGCGATTGCGGGAGGATGATCAATTCCACGAGCATCCTCAGAATCAGACCCAAATCCCATTACACCATTAGAATACCAAGCTTCAATCATTTCATAAATCCAACGATGAGGAAACAAAACAACTGAAAAAATATTTCCTAAATGAGAATAAGAGAATACCTTACACGTATCAATTAAATCATAATCTAAAACATCATCTACTAATGATTTTGAAATTATATCATCAGTAGCTGTTATACTCCATTTAGTTGGAACCAATTTTCTTTTTTGTCCCAACATCCCAATGCTAAAACACTTTTGTATTTTTGAGATATCAATTCCAGAATTATATAAATTCAATACAGCATCTTGTGCCTTCAAATCTTTATCATAAAATATTTTTTCAATAGGTTTAACAGAAGAAGTACTAGAAAATTTTGCAGATTTTATTTCTCCAGCAGGTCCGAAAGGAGCACTTTCACCATCAAGGGAAATTTTTGAGGAAGGAGGTTTTTCAAACACTAAATCAGAATCTGTGGGTTTTGAAGACATGACAACCTCTTGAAGATTTTCCATGTAACGTCCTTCAGTTTGATTGATAGATATTTTTTGGGTACCACGAACCAAATTTAATCTGAAATTAACAATTTCTTCTAAAGATTTTCCTTTCCAATTTTCAGGACTATCAAGTAAGCTTGTATCTCCATGAATAGGAGGGACCATTGGGCCGACAAAAACTTTAGGATAATCATAAGAACCGACAAAAACTGATGGAGGACTAGTTCCACTAATTGAATCAGATGAAAATAAGTTACCATATTTTGATAGAGATTCATGCCATTTTGCTAAAATTGAATTTCGAATATCTTGAGAATTAGAATACATCAAAATTTGTGCCTAAATTAAGACTATTAATCTGCCTGATCAATGAAGTTGACGATTAGTGAATAATGTTATTGAGAAGGGGCAGGCTCTCTCTCATGTCCACAATTAGGGCAAGTATCTTTTTCTTCAAAAAACTCTTTTCCACAATTCCTACAAGATTGAGGTTTCATGAAATAGATAGGATAGTATCAAATTTAAGAACTTGGAATGCCCACTAAAACTATTAGAAAAGGTTCAAACGAGATTCATTTTTTTGCAGCACTAACTAAAGATACAACATCCCTATCTCTTAATTGATAATCAATAGGTAATCTCAAATTATATCTCAAATCTTTTCCATATAGTAGTCCTTTTACTAAATCAGTATGAATTTCCTTTGCAAGATCATTTATTGTTGAACCATCTTTTAACAAGAATAAATCAGGTAAAATTCTCCCTTTTTTATCAGCAAGATTTTTTTCATCGGCAACAGGATATACAGAATTCATCTTCAATAATTTGAATACAGCAACATTAATTGCAAATTGAACGCCTGTTCTCATATATTCTCCCATAATGCCTTTTTTGATAAAATCTAATGCGTTGTTTTGTTTTTCATTAAGTTCATCAGGTTTGAGTATTTCAAATTCTTCAGAACCTGGAGAATATTTTATCAGACCTTTTTGTTCTGCACGTCTTAGACTAAATTCACTGTCTCCACTTACAGGAATCACAATAGAATCATTGTATCGTTCTCTCAATCTAGCAAAATTTTTGTCTGCACCTTCAACGTCAACTTTATTTGCTACAATCAAAGTAGGTTTTGAAATTTTTCTAAGGTATGAAGCAAATTTTTTAGTATCAATCATATCAAAATTTTCAAAATCTTTGTCTTCTAATTCAGTTTCCAAAAGAGTTTTTTTGACATGATTTTTAGTTGCCCCAACACCCCGATAAAGATCAGTTATAGCATCAACAATTCCCGAACCAGTTCGAATGAGTTTTGATACTTTGTCCCTATTTCCTTCTATGATTTTTTGATACCATAAAATCAACTCTTCTTCAATATCTGCAAAATCAGATAAGGGATCACCATTTCCAGTCTCAGTGATTTTGCCAGTTGAATCTATGCCTCCAGAAGCATCAACCACATGAAGAAGTGCATCAGATTGGGCAGCAATGGATAAGAATTGATTTCCAAGACCCTTGCCTTTCCAAGCATCTTTAATCAAACCAGGTAAATCAATCAATTCGATTGGAATGTATCTCCACCCATCAACACATTTTGAATTATGAGGGTTATCCTGAATTTTAAATTCTGAATGAACACAAAGTGAAATAGCATGCCCAACTCCATAAATTGGAGATTTAGTTGTAAAAGGATATGAAGAAATTTCTTCAGAAGACAAAGTTGCAGAATTAA
This sequence comes from Nitrososphaerota archaeon, assembly GCA_002730325.1. Classification (GTDB taxonomy): domain Archaea; phylum Thermoproteota; class Nitrososphaeria; order Nitrososphaerales; family Nitrosopumilaceae; genus Nitrosopumilus. The sequence goes on along the minus strand of PBZV01000012.1, from coordinate 3,564 downwards.
AAAAAGTTGTTTTCCCAGTATTTGTTTTACCGATTAAACCTAATTTGATGGGCATAAGATAATTAGTAGATCAAAATATTTATCTCTGTCTAGAAGTGGGAAGGGTTTTTTGTTTTGATTTTTTCCAATGTTTGATGTAATTTTTTTAAAGCCCATTCAATATCTGCAAAGTCCTCTTCAGACAATGTTGACTTCCATTTTTCTAAAACGGTATTTGAGATTTCTGAACAATTGTAAAGCACATTCCAAAATGGATGATGTTCCGCAGTAGTATATGCTAATTCAGTTACATCATTTAATCCATTTTGTGCTCTTGCCAAAGAGGTTATTTTTTCACCAAAAATTTTTACAATATCATTTTCAAGATCTTTTTCAATTTTCAGAGGGGTGTTTAGACGCTCATGTTTTTTTGCTAATTCAAGTAAATCATTATAAAAATTTTCAAAGTTTGTCATGTTAATTCAGTCTTTGATGTTCTGCTAACATACATCTATTAAAAACAACATCAATTCCTTCCTTTTTTGCTAATTCTTCAGCTTCAGTATTATGAATCCCTTCTTGCAACCAAATTACTTTAGGCTTTTTCTTTATTGCATCTTTTACAAAACTCAAAACATCTTCTGAAGGTCTAAAAATTTCAATGACATCAAAGGATTCAGATACATCAGATATTGAAGGATAGCATTTTTTGTGTAAAATTTCATCAGAAGAAGGATTGATGGGAGTGATGTCATAACCATGTTCTGAGAGATATTTAGGCACATAATGTGCAGCTTTTGAAGGATGTTGAGACATTCCAATAACAGCAATTTTTCTTAAGGATAAAATATCCAATATTTCTTGGTCTGAATGAGAATCTTGTTCCATAATTAGATTTCAATATTACAGCATATAATTTTTGAAATAATCATCATACACGTCATCAAATACAAATACAGTGAAAAGTGAAAGAAAAATGATAAAATGGCAAAGTCAGTATTAGTTACTGGAGCAACAGGTTTTATCGGTTCAAGATTAGTAAATGAATTAATTAACAAAGGATATGAGGTTACAAGTTTAATCCGAAAAGGAAAACAAGGTAATTTAAAATCAAAAATAGTTTATGGTGATTTGACAGATGATACAATAGATTTTGAAGGCATGAAGTTTGACTGTGTATTTCATCTTGCTTCACATACACCATTAGAAAAAAATAGGAAAAAGTTAGAAAAAGTGAATTTGGAGGGTACAAAGAAATTATTTAATGAAATTAAATCAATTACAAAATCAATAATTTACATTTCAGGGTTGGGAGTATACGGAGAAGTAGAAAATAAGATTATTGATGAAACTCAAAAATATAATCCAAATACGAATTTTGTGAAGATTAGAATAGATGCAGAAAAGTATCTAAAAGATAATTCAAAGAAATTAGGAATAAATTTTGCAGTTATTCTATTTGGTGATGTGTATGGACCTGAAGGATGGTTTTATGAGATGCTTATCAAAAGGTTAAAGAAAAATACATTCAGGATGCCCAAGGGAGGAGATTATTTCAAGGGGTTTGTACATGTTGATGACGCAGTAGGAAGTATGATTGCAGTGTTAGAGCATGAATCATTTGATGAATCATTTATTGTTTCAGACTCAATGCCAATAACTTTTAAAGAATTTTCAAATTTTACAGCAGAACAAATTCACGCAAAACATCCAGGCAGTGTTCCAGGATTTTTAGCAAAAGCGGTACTAGGAGGAGATTTGATTAAATTACTAATTACATCGATAAAAGTATCCAACAAAAAAATTTCCAAAATTTATCAATTCAAATATCCAAATTGTAAAGAAGGAATAAAACAAGTTATATCAGAATTAAAAGTAAAAAAGAAAATTATTTAAAATCACAGAGTATTTTAATTCTAAATAATGACAAACAATGTGGAAACAGAACCAAAAGATGTTATTGTATTAGGATCAATTAGACGTGGTAAAAAGAAATTTTCAAAAATTCAAAGTGAAACAAAAATCAGCCCAGAGGAATTAAATTTAATTTTAGAAAATTTAGAAAACAAAAATCTCATTAAAGTTGAAGAAAAAAAAGGGGTGTTTGGGAAAAAAATTGAATTAAAAATTACTGAAAAAGGTTCTACAGAACTAGATAGAAGACTCTTTGAAATTCAAGAAAAATGGAAAGATATGAAGTCAATTTATGAAGGTGGAGATAAACAACAACTTCAGCAAAAAATGGAAGAAAACAAATCATTTTTGCCAACAATGATGTTTTTTGGAATTATGGATATGATGATGTTTAGTATGATGTTTAGTATGATGGGCATGTCAATGTCAGATTACATTCCAGCAGAAAGTATGCCTGAAGGTGGAGATCCAGGTATGGATGACGGGGGCATGGATGACGGAGGATTTGATTTTGATATTGGATTCTAGTGTGTATTTTATACTTGAAATTAAATTAAAAAATAATTGATTTACAATTCATCAGATAATCCAGGATTGATTAAGGTACTTACATTTCTACAAACCCACAATACAGAGTATTTATCAGGTCAGGATTTGAGTGATGTTTTAAGAATTAGCAGAGTTGCAATATGGAAACATATCAAGAAAATTCAAGAATTAGGATATACTGTAGAATCAAAACAAAAGTTAGGATACAAACTAACAGCAAATTCGGATTTACTTTTGCCTTGGGAGATTACTTCAGGATTAAAAACTAAAATCATAGGGAAGCAAGCATACTTTTTTGATTCAATTGATTCCACACAGACCCAGGCATTAAAAATGGCTGATGATCAAAACAATAACGGAGTTGTAATTGTTGCTGAAAAACAAACCGGAGGTAAAGGCAGATCTGGAAGGAAATGGATTTCCCCAAAAGGAGGGATTTGGTTTTCAATTATTTTACATCCAAGATTTGATATTTCTATAACAACATTATTTCCAATTGCATCGTCTTTAGCATTATCAATTGCTCTAGAAAAGACATTAAACATTACACCAGAACTGAAATGGCCAAATGATCTCACAATCAAAGGAAAAAAAATTGCAGGAATGTTAGTCGATGTATCATTAGAATCAAATAAAATTGAAAATTTGGTATTAGGAATTGGAATAAACTTTGATGTGGATGTAAAACAAATTGAAAAAGAGCTCAAAGGTACACCCAATTTTTATGGGTTAGCATCATTAAGTGGGCAAAAAAAGAAAGTTAAACCGATTCAGTTGGTACAGTCATTTTTAGTAGAATTAGAAGAAATTTACAAATTATTAGAAACAAAACAAACTGAAAAAATCGTCTCAGAATGGACAAAAAGATCATCAACAATTGGAAAAAATGTAGAATTAAACACAATTGATGGAGAAGTAAAAGGGAAGGCCATTAGAATTGATGAAGATGGAGCATTAGTAGTATCAAAAAACAAAACTAGTCACAGAATAATTGCAGGAGACATTATTCACCTATCAAAATAGATTATTTTTTAGATTTTGGTTTAGATTTTGGTTTAGATTTTGGTTTAGATTTTGGTTTAGATTTTGGTTTAGATTTTGGTTTAGATTTTGGTTTAGATT
>PBZV01000011.1 GCA_002730325.1 Nitrososphaerota archaeon | reverse complement strand
GTTTCATCCTCTACAGGAAATACAGTTATGAAATTTAATGAATCAAAGACAGCAATATTAAGAATTTTTTGAACTCCTGTTGAAGATATTTTTGAAAACACAGATTTTACTAAATCTAGTGCTTTTTGTTGTGGGGGAGGGAGTTCTTTTCCAGCTGGAATTGTAAAGTCAGAATCACCAGGAGAATAATTTACAATTCCTGCTTTTGATGCTTTTCGTAAAAGTAATTCAGTTTCTGCACTACATGGAATTACATCATCTGAAATTTTTTTAATAATATCCAAATCTTTACAAAGATCTGCTTTGTTTGCAGCAATTATCATAGGTTTTGTATTATTTCTCAATTCTTTAGCAAAAGTTTGGATGTCACTATCTTTCCATTCTTTTGGGTTTATAGAAATTAAACCTAATTTTTGTAACACGTCTTGTACTTGATAATCCTTAATTCCCAATCCAGAAAATCGTTTTGCAATTCCGTCAGTGAGTTTTGCTCTTTTCTGATCAATTTCACGAGTAATCTTATCCCATTCTCTTTTCAAAATATCTGTAAACCATTGATCAAATTCTTCCTGAACAAACGCAACATCTTCAAGAGGATCATGTGTTCCAACTGGGACAGGTTGACCTTGAATATCGGTAGTTCCAGCAATGTCAACTACATGAATTAAAACTTCAGCTTGTCTTGCATCATCTAAAAATTGATTTCCCAATCCTTTTCCTTCATGTGCACCAGGGACAAGTCCTGCAATGTCGATTAATTTTACTGAAATGAAACGAGTTCCATTAACACATAATTCATTTTCATGTTTGATTTCAAAATGTTTACACGCACAATCAGATTTTACATAAGCAACACCAACATTTGGTTCAATTGTTGTAAATGGGAAATTACCTGATGCTACAGGTGTTTCAGTAGCAGCTGAGAAAAATGTTGACTTTCCAACATTTGCTTTACCTAGTAATCCAATTTGCAATACAGTCAAAAATTCATTTCTACTTATTAGTATTGCAGAAATCATTTAATGCAATCCATAAGAGTCCATAATATGTCAATAGTAGTTACAGGAAACCCAGGGGTTGGAAAACATACCATTGCAGATGAAATTGCAAAAAAATTAGAATTAGAAATAATGGACATTAACAAAATTGCAAAAGAATCAGGATTATTTGAAAAAAATCAAGATACTAACGATGTGGATGTTGGAAAACTTGGGAAAATTATCAAAATGAAAAATTCAGGGATGAATGTGATTGTAGGCCATTTGGCACCTTATGTTTTAGAAAAAAATCAAATCAAAATCATAATTATTTTAAGNAGAAACCCATATGATTTACTTTCAGTGTANAAAGACAGAAAATATACNGATGAGAAGAGTAGGGAAAATGCAGGTAGTGANNTTTTAGGAATTATCGCACATGATACAATAAACAAATTTCAAGAAAAATCATTTCAAATTAATATTAGTAAAAAAAGTATTGAGGAAACAGTAAGAAAAACAATNGATGTGATTTCCAGCAATAAAGGAAATGANGANGTTGATTGGCTGGATTTGGTAACAAAAAATAATGATTTGAAAAAATTTTTTGTTGATTGATTAAATAACGCTTTAAAATTNGTAATACTATTGTTTGAGATTTCTAAAACGGATTTAGCAGGTAGAATTGGGACACTTTATACTAATCATGGAAAAATTGAGACACCAGCATATGTTCCNGTAATTCATCCAGTAAAACAAACAATTCCATCAAAAAAAATTCAATCTATTGGTTTTGATTTAGTAATTACTAATGCGTACATTACCAGAAATAATTATGGNGATGAGGCAGTAAAAAAAGGGATTCATAAAATTATTGATTTTGATAGAGGGGTAATGACAGATTCTGGAGGATATCAGGTTTTNGAATANGGNGATGTTGAAGTATTACCACCAGAAATGGCAAATTTTGANAAAGGAATAATGACAGATTTTGCAATTCCATTAGACAAACCAACAGGATTTGGAATGCCAATTAAAAAAGCTGAAGCATATGTCAAACATACTCTCAAAGTTTCAAAANAAACATTAGAANATAGTGAAGATAANGGGCAAATTTGGATTGGGCCTATTCAAGGAGGAGAGCATTTTGATCTTGTTGCAAAGTCAACTAANAGTTTAGTAAAAATNGGTTTCAAGATGCTGGCTTTGGGAAGCCCAGTTGAATTCATGGAGTCATATGAATATAGATTATTAGCGCAGATGATTGTAGCTGCAAAAAAAGAGATGCCACATTCTATTCCATTACATCTCTTTGGAGCAGGTCATCCATTAACAATTCCATTTGCAATTGCTCTGGGATGTGATACATTTGATTCGGCATCATACATGNTATACGCNAAAGGACTCAGATACATCACAGATGATGGTACACGTAACCTATCAGAAATTTCAGTATTCCCATGTAACTGTGAAATTTGTAGTAAATACACACCTGATGAATTCCGTAANCTTGAATCAGTTNAAAAAGTCAATCAATTAGCAATTCACAATCTTTATGCAATTAAACTNGAAGTCGATAAAGTAAAACAAGCAATTCANGAAGGNAGNCTTTGGGAATATGTAATTAAAAAAGCAAGNGCACANCCCAAACTATTTGAAATGATTGATGTAATGACTGAAAATGCTGAATTTTTAGGAATTGGTACACCAAAATACAAAGAAAAAGCNATATTCCTATTTGATAAGGAAGATCAATTCCGTCCAGAGGTTCAATCATATCATAAAATAGTTAGAAATTTCAAATCAAAGAANAANAAAATCATAATTATCAAAGAATCAAGCACAAAACCAGGATACCTCTCTCAAAAATACATTGGCCTAAAGAAGAAAATTAAGAACTTTGAGCAATATCAAACATGTCAATACAATCCACAATTAGGATTGATCCCAATTGAAATATCAGATATTTTTCCAGCAGCTCATCATGAAACATCTAGNCTAGATTTTAATCCAAAAGAATTTCNCACATTTGAGAAAACATGGAATGATTTCTTTGAGAATAATGATTTTTCAGAAATCAAGTATGACAAGGATGATCAATTCTTGAAATATTTTGTAAAAACTCTACCAAAAACAATCAAGCGAAAATCAGTTTTTTAGAAAAAATAAAAATAAAAATAAGTTTGTGCGAAAGATTCAGCCTTAAAGTGCTGCGTCTTCTGCCCAACCGTTGATGAAGATACCGTTTTTGTGAAGAGGTACTGGTTGTCCAGCTGTGTAATTCATTGGTCTCATCCAAAAGATTGATTTTGTTGGNCATACACCNATGCATGCACCATCAGAAATACATCTTTCTGGATAAAATACAAATGCTTTACCTCTCTTCCATCCTTCAACAGGTTTTACTCTAAGGACATCAGGACCAAGAGTTGTACAGATTTCTACACATAGTGCACATCCGATACATCTTTGTTCATCAATGTCTGGAAGTATTGCTATTGGCATTACAAAGATTATACTTCGTGTAGACTATTTAAACCATGATTGAAATTCATAACCCTGTTATGAAATTTGATCGGATAAAACATGTACACAACATCCAGATTAAAAATTTAAAAAACAAAAAGATAACGTGTTTACACGTTTTATTTTCTCATTGCATCTATTTGACCAGAAGTAACCCAGTCAAGTAGTTCTGCTGAAGAAGGATTAAGGTCTGCTTTCTTATTCATAAGATTGTTTACCCAGATCCAGTTAATTTGGTTTAGTAGCACTTTATTTGCTTCATCACCAGCACGTGTTTTTGCAACTACGGCTTGGTCTTGAAGTGCTAACCATTCTGCGAAACTTCTTCCCATGAACACAAATCTTAGCTTACACTAATTAAAGCTTTTGTAGATTATATAGTAAGAATAATGATCGGATCGACACTAAGAAGGTATTAACGTCGATTAAAAGGCATCATAATCCTTGGATGTAAAAATTTTAGGAGCCGCAAATGAAGTAGGTAGATCAGGGTTTTTGGTAAATTGTAATGGAACAAAACTGCTACTAGATTACGGAGTAATGTTTGGAAGAAGAGGAACTCCTCCAGGATATCCAATACATGTGAAACCCAAGGATTTGGATGCAGTTATTATCACTCATGCACACTTAGACCATTCAGGAAATGTTCCATCTCTTTTTGTCAGTGGGAATACTGATGTTTATGCTACGCCTCCAACTCTAGATTTATCAAAAATGTTAATTGAAGATATGCTAAAAATTGAGAAAAATGCACACCCATTTGGATTACCTGAAGTAAATAATATGATGAAAAATGCCAAAGAAATTGGATTTAAGCAAAAAGTAACCAAAGGAAATGCAACATTTGAATTTAGAGAATCAGGACATGTGATTGGAGGCAGTACCGTTCTAGTTGAATCAGAGAAAAAACGCCTGTTCTATACTGGAGATATTAAAACAAATGGTTCAAGAATGTTACGAGAGATGGATTTGGATATAGGTGAAATTGATTTACTAATTACAGAATCTACTTATGCTAAAACACAGCAAACCCCTAGAAAAGAATCAGAATCTCAATTGATTGAATTTGCAAACGAAGTAATGGATAGAAAAGGAATTTTATTCATACCATCATTTTCAGTTGAACGCTCTCAAGAAATGGCATGTATTTTAAGAAGTGCCAATTTCAAACACAAAATCATAATGGATGGAATGGCATTAAAAGTAAATGAGATAATGTTTAGACATCCAGAATACCTAAGAGATCCTAAAATATTTTCTGAAGCAATAAAAAGTTCAACTGCAATAAGAGAACATGCTGAAAGAAAACGTGCAATGGGTGAACCATGTGTTGTGATATCACCAGCAGGAATGTTAGTCGGAGGAAATGCAGTTTATTATTTACAACAATTAGCTTTTAACAGTAAAAATGGCATTGCCCTAGTTTCATATCAAGGCGAAGGTACACCTGGTAAAAAATTACTAGATACAGGAAAAGTTTCAACCAGAGGTAAAGATCTTAATGTAACAGCAGAGGTAAAACAATTTCAGTTTTCTGGACACGCAGACAGGACAGAATTATTTGATATGATTAAAAAAATCAAAGGAAATCCAAAAGTATTAGCAGTCCATGGAGATTCAGAATCATGTGAAATGTTTGCTCAAGAAATTCATGAGAAATTTGGATTTGAGACATATGCACCAGCAGTTAATGANGAAATAACTGTCTAAGATGCAAAAATTCACAATAGATGTTGAGAATTCAATAAATAGTGGTCAAGTATTTCTTTGGAAAAAAAANGNAANNAATTGGTATGGANTTAACGGTCAAGATATTCTTCAAGTAGATAAAAATGGAAAAATTNATTCNTATCAAAANTTGNAAGNAGATTTTTTNNGNGAAAGTGATGATATTGAAAAAATTATCAAATCAATTTCAAAAGATAAAACAGTAAAAATGGCTGTAAAAAAATATCAAGGANTNCGAATCCTNAGACAAGATCCTTTTCAATGTTTGATTTCATTTATNGTNTCATCAAATTCNAATATTCCAAAAATCAAATACTGCCTAGAAAATATATCAAAAAAATTTGGAAAAAAAACAAAGTTTCANAATCAGGAATTTTTTTTGTTTCCAAAGCCTGAAAAACTTGCAAAAGCATCAATTAGTGAAATTACAGATTGTGGTGTTGGATATCGTGCAAAATTCATCAGAGAAGCTGCAAAAATGATGGTTTCAAAAAAAATTGATTTTGAGTACTTGAAAAAGTGTAATTACCAAGAAGCAAAAGAGAGTATTTGTCAAATTCCAGGAGTNGGAAANAAAGTAGCAGACTGTNTAATGTTATTTTCACTAGACAAATTAGAAGCAGTTCCATTAGATAGATGGATTATTCGAATTTTAGAAAAATATTATTTGAAAAAATTTGAAATTGCAACTAAAACAGTTACAGAAAAACAATACAATATTTTACANGAAAAAATTGTAAATCATTTTGGACCATNTGCAGGNTATGCACAACAATTTCTCTTTAAAATGGAAAGAGANAATTACCAGAAAAAATGGCTNTAAACCCTTAAAATGGTAATTAATTGCTAGGTTATTGCGCCCATAGCTCAGCATGGATAGAGTGTCGGACTTCTAATCCGATGGTCAAGGGATCGAAGCCCTTTGGGCGCGTTTAACAAAATTATTTATTCAAATAGAATTAGGAAGACTTTATGAAAGATATTGAGTTTGAATTANACTCTACAGATATTCATCCAAATTCTGAAATCAAGGGAATCATCTCTGTTTCATATCCTGGAAGATATGATGGNGTNGTNATAAATACACAAATTTTTGATTCAAATGAACANATCATTTACAAATCATATAATGGAAAAAAAATATCTCAAAATGTTTCACGGTTATTTATCAACAGAGATGTAATGCCTGAAAACAAGGCAGAATTTACTGCAACAATTAATTTTGAACCAGAACAAGANCATGAAATAAAATTNAGNGTATCAATTATTGAACANCACAAAGAAATTGAAAGTCAGATAATTTTTGCAAAATATTCTAACTAGAATCTACTCTTTTCAACTNTAATTGAGCCAGTCATCCATGGATGTGGGTCACAGTGATAATGAACCTCTTGAGGTTCTGTAAACAAGAATTCNTAAGTNTCACCAGGTTTGAGCACACCAGNAGAACCAAAGTCACCACTGTAACTATCAGCATGTCTATGATCAGGAGTTACAGTATGCGCAGTATCATCATTGTTTTCCCATATCACATTGTTGTTAATTGTCAATAANGCNTTTGCATGATTTGGAACATAGNTTTCGTTTCCTTCAATCACAGCACCCANTACAATTTCAATGATAAAGTCTTCTNCAGGATGTAAAATATGNTCAGCTACAGATGGNTTTNCCATTGATTCTGGAAGATAAAATGATGTGTAAAATACAATAGATGCAGACATTGCAATAATTACTGCCATGANTCCNATTCCATATGCATGACTTGATGTAGGAGNACTCATTTNTTATTCTCCAATTTTGAAGTATTAGAATCAACCAGTTTTGGTTTTTCTTGTACAGGTGCTGGAGGTGGAGCATTCTTGTCTTGACTCATTGCATATCTGTAAACATGGAAGAATGCTGCAAATACTAACAAGATTATTCCNACAAAGAACAATGANATGTTCTTCATTCCTGTCAATGCTGCATTGTATGCTGCAATGTTTANGAATACTTGGAAAGCCAATAATGCAATNANTACCCAATTAATCCATTTTTCAGAAAGATTGATTGTTGCAACNTTTTGTGGACCTGTGCTTTTTGCAAGTTTTGATTTTCGNTCAGCTTCATTTGCAAGTTTAATCATCATGTATGTGAATCCAAATCCTAATGGNACTAGCAATATCATCGTAGAATAGAAGAATATTGGATCAATNANCAAACGCTCTACTAATGGNATAGAGATNTCAGGTGAGATATAGAATCCCCAATAAGTCGTTACCATAATTTGAGCAAGACTAGTAATTCCAAATGCAGTAATTATNGGTCTATCTCTCCAAGAGAATTTTTTGTATCTATCAATGAATGGAATTAANACCANAGATATGATNAACAATAACGGCCAAAGTAATCCTGTNACAAACTTGTCATATTGCGTCCGCATGAACGCATAGATTCCTGTNAGATACCATTCAGGGACAGTNACACCNGGCGGGACAGTAGGTTCAAACTTGAATCCCATATCAATTGGGAATACACCACCAGTAATCAAAACAGCACCAGAAATTGCCATAACCATNGGTACATCAAATACCAAAAATCTTGGGAAGTGAACTGCCATTAATCCCAGCATTACAATNGGNAACAAGAACACNTGTTGTGCATAAAATCTTAACACAAAGTCCGANAANCCACTACCNAACGCCGCATCACGAATTGTCGGGCCCACNACAGGNATAGATGTTGTCAGNGANGCCGCAATACTAATTGCAAGTTCTGCACGTTCTGAAAATATAACATCATATCCAGTNAANGCTTCTAGAATAGTTACAACTCCTAAAATTACACCAGTCATCCATAANACTTCNTTTCTAATNTTGTATCTTCCGCTAAAGTATTGATAATACATGTGAAGTACAGCTAACAANACCATCGCGTTTGAACCGTGATAGTGAATATTTCTNATNTGGAAACCAAATGGNACATCNTCNTTAATGAATTGAACACTATCCCATGCTCTATCCAAAATTGGTTGATAGTAAAACATGAGCAGAGCTCCTGAAACACCAAGTATGATAAACACAATAAAAGTTAGCATTCCTAAGAATCCAAACGGACTTACAAATCTTGCAGGGAATGAAAACTTGATTGCAGTAAAGATTGATCTGTCTATACCATCCCATAACCAGTAAAGTAGGGCAACTGCACCAGTTCTTCTTTCAAGCGAAACGGCCATATCCAATTACTCCATTTTCATTTACGTCAAATTTTGGTGGTAAGATAAATACAAATCCATCTGAATCAATTTCCATAGTTAGTTGAGGCAAAGTGTCTGATGGTGCAGCTTGCACAGATGCTGGACCAACAAATGCAGTTCCAGTTAGTGGGTCATACATACTACCGTGACAAGGGCATTCACCTCTTTTTCTGTTATCATCTGGCCAATATTTCCACAAACACCAAAGATGAAGACAGATCATACTGTAAGCACGAAATGCAGATGGATCGGTTTTTGCTCCACCTAATTCTTCAGGTAATCTGATAAATTGCCATTTTCGAAATGCTTCGGCATCCAATGCGGCATCACCTGTTGCAGGATAAGTGATAACTTCAGCGTGGTTAATTGGATAAGTGTTAACGTTAGCTTGAGTACCATCAGGTAAAATTACAGGTACTTTTTCTAAGGATGCCTGATTTGGGTTTGGCATAAAGTTGCCAAACGGAACAAATGGTGCAAAAGCTAACCCAGTGCCTGCAGCACCCATCAATTTCAAAAAGTCTCTTCGGGATAATCCGCCAGACTTTTTTGACCCCAGCTC
>PBZV01000010.1 GCA_002730325.1 Nitrososphaerota archaeon | reverse complement strand
CATCTAACATTCCTGTATGATATGCAGAATTATCTTTTGAAATAGATGAAATTTCATTAACGCTTGTAATCATAGTGTCTATGTTATTTTGAATTCTGATGAAATTGGTGGATTCTGTACCAAATATCCAAACAGGATTTTTGGAAACCACTTTGCCATTCGTATCGATGGTTTCAGGTAGGGTAGTCATTACTAAATCTAAATCAGATTGTATNGATACTAAATGATCATGAATTACTAAAGGATCAGAAGAAGNTATGACNCCATCAAGNTTNCCTCGAATTCTATCTAAAGGNTANATATCATTNNTGTAACCAGAAATTGCCATGTAACCACCAAATACAATTATTGNAAAAATTGTAATCATTGCAAGTTTNTAAATATTATTTGCAGTTTTCTCCTTCTTAGTCAGAAATTTATCNTTACTTGATTTGTTTCTTTTAAATNGTGTATGAGACAAACTCATGTAAGCAATAAAGAAAAANCCAATAGTTTGAAGTGCAATTATAGGTACAAANATNGGNTTNTTTGAAAATATAGAAATNAAAATNCCCATTATNCCATATACACCAAAAAAGATCTCNANAAGAGTNGTTTGNGTAAANGGTAGNTTNTANGCTTTATNNCTCCAATCATCATCTTTAGTTATAATTCCATATTTNGGAGTTCGAAGGAATTCATTTTTCTTGCCAAGAACTGCATCAAAAACTGCAACAGTATTGTTTACNGACATTCCTGCATTATAGACTANTAATGNTGGAAGTANTTTTGCTCGTGACTTCCAGGATTTACCATACATACCCTGTATAATNACAATAAAGGCACCAGGNCCCATTGCAAGATATGTTGCTAAAGTNATTGCAGGNAGAAAGCTTACTACATAGAGNTTNATTTCTGCNGCCAACAATACAGGTAATGCTAAAAATTGTATTANCATTAGAGGATAAACAATATGACGAGTGAGTTGTATGAATGCCTGAATTTTNGCCTCTAGTGCAACTTTACGTTTCAATGTAATATCAGAAAGTAATTTTANCGCACATTGAATTGAGCCTTTTGCCCAACGAAATTGTTGTCGTTTAGCTGCATTCATCTGTGCAGGNAGTTCAGCATCAACTACAACATCAGGTAAGAATACACATTTCCATCCCTTCATTTGTGCTCTATAACTCAAATCAAGATCTTCAACTAATGTTGCAGTATGCCAACCTCCAGCATTCTCAATACAAGTACGTCTCCAAATTCCAGCAGTGCCATTGAAATTCATGAATAGATGTGAATTACTTTTTGCTTTTTGTTCTATAAGAAAATGAAAGTCAAGACTTAGTGCCTGTACTTGAGTGATTGTAGAATAGTTTTCATTTACATGTCCCCAACGACACTGGACCAGACCAATATTAGATTTAGAGAAATGAGGGATTGCTCGTTTAAGAAACCATGNTGGAGGTATGAAATCAGCATCAAAGATAGCAACAAGATCAGTATCAGTGGTTTGCATTGCATGTTTCAANGCACCTGCTTTGTACCCTTTTCTTGTACCACGTCTTACATGTTCAATTTGAAATCCTTGTANTTTATAATNATCAACAACTTCTCGAAGTAANTCAACTGTTTCATCATCAGAATCATCACACACCATTATCCGCATTTTNTTTTTTGGATANTCTAAGTTACAAACTGCATCTACAAGTCTCTTAGCAACATACTTTTCATTGTATATGGGTAATTGGATTGTAACTGAAGGAGTTCCCCAATCAGTACTANCAGGAACATCTTTTCTTTTTCGNGAAAGAAATGCAAGATAATAGAAATTAACAGTATATGCAGTNATTATAATGGCAGATATAATGAACAGATCGAAAACAAGTTGGGTAAAAGGATTAATCGCCATATTCCTAGTCTCACTGAAACACTGATTGTTATTTATAGTTGCAAAAATGGAACTATTTTTGNTCAAATATCTTAATTGCCTGNGGAGGACAAACACCTTCGCANGCAAGACAAAAGATACAATCTGGTTCTTTTGACATTAATGGTTTTTTATCAGATGCAGGATTTCCAGGTGAATCAAACCACTCGTAAACACCAACAGGACATGCTTCAATACATGCACCATCTGCAACACAAATATCATAATCGACTGAAACAAATTCTCCCCAAACACCCATGATTCCATTNTCAGAGCCTCGNCTGCCCCAAGTTTTAACGGTGTGTTCAGCAGCTTCGTGTGATTTTGATTGTTTCATTTTTGATTTATANTCAATATCAATAGGACCAGGTTTTGCACCATCTGGAATTTCAATAGANGNATCATCTTCATCTTCCTCATCATCTGTTGCTTCAACAGGTTTTGGTTTTGCACCAAGTACAATTTTTGCCAAAGGAGTTAATTCTTCTAATCTTTGAATAGCNCCAACTTCAGAAATCTTTTCAGATTTTGCCAAATAAGAGATCATNTTATCAGCCAAAATCGTGTTACGTAAAATAGTATCAATAATCATTTTTGCAAAATGATCTGCTTTCTTNCTATAATCTATAACCCAATTAGGATCNCCAAATTTTTCAATTGGAAAAACTTGATAAATTATATCTACAACTTCACCTGAAACAACTTCTACAGTAATAGATAAATCAACTTCTTCATACCCCTTTGCGTCAGGATCNTTCATGTTACGTTCTGTCCAATTATAAGTTGCAAAAATNCTGTCAGCATACATGTCCATTTCAAATACCTTTTTGAGACCATCNTGAACAGATTTCAGTTCAACTGGATCTTCAAGNNNTATTGGTAATCTATAAAGTCCAAGTTTGAATCCATGTAATGGATAAACNCCACGTTTTACAGTTTTGGCCTCCATTGACCAAACACGTTCTTTTAGAAGTAGTGACATTTGATTTTGATGAATTAATTTTATTTAAAAAGGTTATCAGTCATCAACAAAAGAAATGTCCANANTATAGTANAAACATAAACCNTTTTTGGGATATTTTGAGATCTATTTTTAAGATCAAAATCAACGNANTAGNNNTTTTTTGTTTTTATTTGAAGNATTTNAGGGGTTCATTCAAAATTCATTAAAATTTCAGGGAGGTNAATCTCNTAATTTATTCAAATTTGTGTTCAGAATTAATNATTTTCNNAACATCATTAAAAATATCATTTTTATGTAAATAGAATTCAGTAGAACTGTTTGAAACTACAAAAAGTTGCAGTGATAAGTAAAGTTGGATCAAANGATTCGGAACAAGCTGCAAAAGANGTTGCAAAAAAANTGTTAGCAAANAAATCTACAGTATACATAATTTCACCAATAGAAGTAGAAGGAACAAAAAAAATTGAAACACTTGAAGAGTTAAAAAAAATCAAACTAGACTTAATTATTACACTTGGGGGAGATGGAACAACACTCCGAGTTTTTAGGAATTTGGATAATGAAACACCAATTTTAACCATCAACGTAGGCGGAAATAGAGGAATTTTAGCTGAAATAACAATTGAAGAAATTGATNATGCAATCAATCAAATTTTAAAAGATAANTTTTTCTTAGATTCAAGGACCAGNGTTGTTGCATCATGNGGAGGNAAAGAATTCCCACCTGCGTTAAATGAGATTTACATNAGTAGAACCAACTTGACTAAAACTTCAGAAATCAATATTAAATTCCAAAANGATGTTGTAAAACAAAAAATGGATGGNGTNATCATTGCAACCCCTAGTGGTTCAACAGGTCATTCATTTTCATTAGGAGGNCCAATTTTACATGAAAGTTTAGATGTTTTNATAATTACACCAGTAGCTCCAGTGTATAGATTAGAATCAATTGTAGTTCCAGATGAAAAAATTGANATCACNTCTTCTCATGATTCCANTATTGTAATGGATGCACAAGTAGTAAAAACTGCAGGATTTGATGAACCCATCATAATTAAAAAATATAAAAAACCAGCAGTCTTTGTTAGATTAAAAAAACGAGGNCTAAGACAAATGAGTAAACTTGGATTTTAGAATTTTAGATGCTAGTGCATTTTATGCAGGAGTTCCATTTAGAACATCAAATGATTGTTATACAACAACATTAGTTTATGACGAAATAAAACACATCAAAAAAAATCATGATGNTTTAGGAACTTTNCTTGAAACAAATAGACTAAAAATTAGAGANCCAAGTCAAAAATCAATTGATTCAGCCATACNAGCTGCAAAAAATACAGGNGACTATCCACAATTATCAAAACAAGATATGTCAATTATTGCTCTATGCATTGAAACNCANGGAGAGNTAATTACAGATGATTTTGCAATTTCAAATGTGATAAANAATCTAGGACTAAATATTTNACCAATAATGACTAAAGGAATCAAAGATGTAGGAAAATGGATACATTATTGTCCAGGATGCAGAACTANCCATCCTAANGGANTAGAGTGNCCAATTTGNGCCACTCCATTAAAAAGAAAATTACTAAAAGAATAATTTTTCANATCATAGAAATTGCTACAAGTCATGTAAAGTTTTTTGATTAGATTTTTTGAGAANTTTNCTTTTNGTNTCTAGNACTTTTTTGATTTTTTTTGCTCGTGCTTCACCNAATCCTTCAACTTTAGCAAGTTCTGCAGTAGTTGCAGTNAAAACTTTCAAGGGNGTTCCAAATTTNTCAAGCATTCTTACAGCAAATTTTTCACCAATTCCAGGTAAACTACAAAGNGATGAAAGTTGTTGTTTTTCTAAATCAGGAGATTTTTTTATTTTTTTCAAGTATGGTCCTTTAGGAGCATCTTTTCTAGAACACATTGAAACCAATAATTTTGCAGTGTGTGATGCANTAGGAGTAGGGATTATAGGGATTTTNAAATCAAGTGTGACAGTAGAAATAGCACCATAAAATATCAAAGGNTTCTCAGTAATTTCTTCAATTTCATCTACATTNCCTTCCATCAAAACAATAGGATTCTCAAAGTGTTCNTTTAGTCTAGTGCATTGATCAAAAAGTCGTCCATCAAAAACAGATGCCATNAAATCACGAATACTTTTTCTCTCAACAATTGTTTCAGGTGCAACAATATAATCTCCAATTGGTAAAGTTTTCATTTCAANATTAAGACCAACAGATTTTAAAAGATCAGGAATTCCACTTTTTCGTTCTCGTTCATCTACAATTATTCTAAGAGTTTCTAATTTCACACACTACANTANTAATGAATTGTTAATATCTTNTATGAAANAGGTAAAANAAATTATTTTCTTGGNTTGTCNTCTGCAGGAGGTGTAGGATTACCAGNACCACCTTTCATCATTTCGGTAATTTTNGTTTCTTGTTCTTTAAGAGTTTCTTTAACACGAGTTTCTTGTTTTTCTAATACTGTTGNACGTGTTTTTGCCATTTCAATTTTTTCTTCTAGCTCATCAATNGATTCTTTTTTAGTAGACTTTATCAAAACTGTGCCTGCTTGTTTNAACACNGCATCATCATCTGCAATTTTTTTTAATTCTTCAAGAGCTTTTGNGCTTTCAGCTTTTTCAATCTCAAGATGTTGTTTTTGAGTCATAATTGATTGTAAGTTCTGTTGAGTTTGTTGTAATTTCATAATTTGTTCTTGAAGCCANGGAGGCATTTGNGGTGATGACATANTTATTCAAAAATAAGATTTCATTATATCTTTACCGATTCTATCGAATCATANCTTGCCTGGATTAATCGAAGTGTTGAATTAAGATTTGCACGTAAATGAGTCAATTGATCAGATTCAACAGCAATTGTGATTTTTTNATCAAAGGANATTTTGGTTTTTACAGGATTNTCNGGATANAANTCATTATCAGTATTTANAGAATCAAAAATTGCNCTTGTCTTTTCTTTAGCATCAANAGAAATTTTTGCACTAAAGTTTAATGTCATATGCAGTTCCAGCTACTTTATAGCTGCATTTCTTACAAGACCAAATTCCAACAGCATCCCTNCCAAATGTTTTAGAACCACACTCAGGACATGATCTCTTTTCTTTTAATTGAANATGAATTTTGGTATATTGTTTTCTAAGTTTAATTCCATATCTAGCACCTAATCCTTTTAGAGATTTTTTTGCTTTTGCCATNTTATTGTNCNCCCTGCTGGGCTGCTTTTAATTTTTCTCTTATTTGTGCCCCAATTTTTACGGATGTTTCACCNCATTTTACTATCTCATCTAAAGTAAATCCATCACTTCCACCCTTTTGNANAGCGCANATATTTCCGTCAGAATCACTAGTAATTGTAACTCTTGCATCCATACANGCCCATTCATCACCATTTGGATCAACTACAATATGACTTCCAATTTTTGCCATTGTAACAGATACAGGAATAGTCATAATNGGTAATTGNNTGTCTTCNCCTTCAGCAATTACTGGTTTTTCATCAGTCCAATTCCATTTTGGAGTTTTNGATGTCAATAAAGCCATAGTAGCAGCATAAGAACAAGCATCAAAGAGATTTCCATCATAATCNACAACAACATTATCGGCAAATACACCAATTACGGATTTATCTTTCTCAATTACAAGTTGTGAAACATCAATCATATGACTTTCTCTAATTCCTCTATCAGTAACTCGTGCTAATTCAATTACTGGTGGTTGTGGAGGTCCAGTCTCAACTGTTGGATGAGATAATGGTAAAAGTTCAGCAGTACAAATNAAAAGACCTTTGTCACCAGTATCTGGAAATGGTCTATCAGGTTGAATTTTNACACCACAAATAACTTCAGTATCACCNAGTCTAATTCTAGCAGAACCNTTTGCTTTAGGAATTGCATTAACTTCAATTGATAATTCTCTTNCCTCATCTAAAGCTCGTCCATCTACTCTTTTCCCTTGTTCNAGTAATTCAAGGATTTGTGTTTTCNTTAATTCATTTAAAACNGAAACTGAAGCCATTTTTAATCTCCTTTTTTTCCAAAGTATTTGTCATTGAGTGCTTTCTTCTGAAGTTCATAAACAAGTTTACATCCATCNACTCCNACTTGAACACATTTTTTGTATTCTTCAGGAGTCAACACACCATCTAATTGTAATAATGTAATTTTTTCTGCACTTGGCATATAACCAATCGGCATATCTGCTTGACCTGCTTGATCTTCCTCNTTGTTTACATCAAGAATNACAGTATCNGCAACTTTTCCAGCAGCAATTGCTGCAACCATNTCTCTCATTGGAATTCCAGCATCAGCTAATGCAACAGATGCTGCTGTAAGTGCAGCACATCTNGTTCCACCATCNGCCTGTAAAATTTCAATAAATACATCAACTGCAGTTCTTGGGAATTTTTCNAACATTACTGCAGGTTCTAATGCTTCTTTGATTACTTTAGANATTTCAATTTCTCTTCTTGATGGTGCAGGATTTTTTCNTTCACCAACTGAAAAGGGNTCCATATGATATCTNACTCTTAAAATTCCAGTATCAGTATTTGACATGTGTTTTGGATGAACATCTCTTGGACCAAAAACACCAACCAATATTTTATTATCACCAAANTCAATGTATGCTGAACCATCAGCATTTTTTAATCCACCAGCTCTAATCATAATTCTTCTAGGTTCATCAATTTTACGTCCATCACAACGAATACCATTCTCGTCCAATAGGACCATTGTTGCGTCTCTTCCGCCCATTATGATTCACCTTTTAATTCTAACATTTCTTTCACTTGATCAGTCAAATTTNCAATATGTGCTTGCTCATTAACCATTTNAATTGCTTTTTTAGCCTTTAATAATCCCTCTGGGGATTCACAAGAAACTACAACCCANCCGTTTTGNCCAATAGTAATTGCAGCATCAGTTGCCATCTCAATCATTTGAATCATTGTTCCTCTTTTTCCAATTAAACGTGGAACTTTACTTGGAGAAATTTCTACTAATTCACCAGAATCAATTTGNCCTAAATCTCTATCAGAAATGGTAACAAGTGGATCACGGGTTCTATCAAAATTGGCAATTCTTGCAGCAACAAGATCCCCNGTTTTTAGTTTTGAAGAGAGTTCATCAGCATGAGCAGAAAAATCTCGTCCAAAAACATCTTGTGCAGGTAAGAANCCTACATAGCATGAATTGATATNTAATTCCCAAGATAAAGAAGTGTGAGAATTTACTTTAGCAATTACNAAGTCATCAATTTTTGGAATATACATTCCAGTTAATGGAATTACTTTTACAGAATCATCATAAATTTCAGAAATTCCAATGGTTGTTGAAATTATTTTATCTCCATCAAGAATTACATTTTGTTCAGGTCTAAAAGGTCCNGTGGTTANAACATCACCAGGAATNACATATTTTCNCTTATCNGCCATTACTGCATTACCTCAACTGAAGCAGAGCCTTTGGTAATAGAACCTAATCTGTCAATCACNTTTGGCCTAACTGCAGCGGGTATTTCAAGTATTGCTTTTAGAGAACCATTATTTTGCCATTCTTCTTTTTTTAGAGAACCNACAGATTTTAGAACAGAATATGATTGAGATGCGTATTGTGCNGGNATCACAATTTCNAATTGTAGNTTTTCAGATTTTAGAGCAATGATTGAACGTAATTTTTCAACAATTTCTTTTGCCTGATCAGGTGCACTGTGATGAGGATCAATTGAAACTCGTGCATCTTTCATAGCTTGTTCAATTCTCAAAGGAGGNTGAGGNAAGTGNGTTCTTGGATCAACATAGGTCTTGGCAACAAACTCAACAATTTGTTTTCTCTTTNCTTCAATCATCTTTCGTCTTTGATCAGTAGTAAGATTTAGGTCGCCTTTCTGCATNATAATTTGAGCAATTTCAGTAGGATCTTCAGTTTTGAATGCTTTGAGTAATTTTTCAGTTGCAGGTTTTGTNCCTTTCCCAGAATCAGTATAGATATCTTCTGAAACCAAAACTGCAGAAATATCTTTTTTCTTTCCCAGTTTGTATTCTAATGCAGGATCAGGTTTAACCAAAATTTCAAATTTTTCACCTTCAAATGAAAATCNAACTACAGTNACATCAGCCATTCTAAATGAACTAATGATTATTTGGTATTTATCTATACATAAAACCAGCTAGATTTTTATGTGGACTTTGAAGATTTTTTACAAGATTTGTCATCCTTAGAGATAATTAGTAAAGATAGTAAGAANATGTCNGTTAANCTNAAAGGNGTNCCATTACAATANGCAAACGCACTTAGACGAATTTGTCTTAATGGAGTTCCANTATTTGCAGTAGACACAGTAGATATTATTGAAAATTCATCAGTNTTACCNGACGAAGGACTNGCACACAGATTAGGATTAATTCCATTAAAGACAGATTTGTCTAGATTTAANGAACCATCAAAATGTGATTGTCACAGTGAAACTGGTTGTTCAAATTGTAAAGTAATGTTAGTACTAGANTCNGGTGANTCAGATATNACTAGAACAATTCTTTCTAGCGATTTGTCATCAGAAGATGATTCNATTAAACCAATTTCAGATAAAATCCCAATTNTTCAGCTAGCACCAGGTCAAAAAATCAAGNTAGAGTGTTATGCAAGACTAGGACGAGGGTTAGAACATGCCAAATGGAATTCTGCAACTATTTCAACATTGACANATACAGACAAAGAAAATGAAAGTACACTTACTGTAGAATCAACTGGAGCACTTGAACCAGAACAAATCATTCTTTCNGGAGTAGAAGAAGTTAACAAAAAANTAGGCGAATTCAAAGATATCATTAATCAAATTTCATAATAATCTAAGCATAGACATTATATTTGGGTTTTAAGGCGAATTATTCACATGACTANTCAAGTTGTTATACGNATGGCAAGCGATCTGAAGAAAGCATCAAACAAAAATGATGCTCCAATTTGGGCAANACTAGCAGAATATGCACTAAAACCATCNATTGCNAGNAGAGATATCAATTTGAATAGAATTGCACAATTAACAAAAGANAANGANACAGTAGTGTTTCCAGGAAAAGTTCTNGGAACAGGAGATATTTCTCATAAAATTACATTATNTTCATTCTCAATTTCAGACTCTGCAGCAAATAAAATAATTGAAAAAGGNGGGAAATTNATCAATTATTCAAAATTAATTGAAGAAAATCCTACAGGAAAAGGAGTAGTTTTACTTGGCTAATGGAAGAATTAACAAGTCTGTTAGAATGANTAAACANGAAACAGTTGTTAGAACAGATAGACCAATNGTAGTAAATGCAGAAAATCATATTGCTGGAAGATTATCCTCACATGTTGCAAAATTACTAATGAAAGGTAATAGAGTATCAGTTGTAAANTGTGAGAAAATTATGATGAGTGGAACTAGAAGTAACTTAATTCAAGAATACAGAGAATTTTTAGAGATTAACAGTATTATCAATGTAAAACATGGTCCTGTACACTATAGAAGACCAGANACAATCATTAGAAAAATGATNAGAGGNATGTTACCATATGAAGGAAANCCATCAGGAATTGCTGCACACAAAAGATTNAGAACATACATTGGNTCTCCAAAAGAATTAAAATCACTAGANAAAATTCAATTTGAAAAGGCATTGATTAAAAAGACTGCATCAAACTATACAACAATGNCAGANTTATGCAGAGTAATAGGGTGGACTGAATGACAGTACCAAAAACTGANATTTATTTTGCAACTAGAAAAACAGCTAGTGCNCATATTTACATTACAAAAGGTCAAGGAAAAGTTAGAATTAACAANATTCCAGTTGAAATGATTCCACAAGAAACTGCACGTGAAGTAATTTTAGCACCACTAGAAATTACAGGTGATTTGAGAGATAAAATTGATATTTCTGTTAGAGTTAGAGGAGGAGGTTTCATGGGACAAGCAAGTGCTGTNGCAACTGGAATTTCTAGAGCATTAACAGGATGGACTAAATCAAAAAAAGAGCCTAAAGAACATCCATTCCCAAAATCTACCAGAGAAGACCTCAGAAAGAGAATCTCAGATTTTGACAAATATTTAATCAGCGGAGATGCCAGAAGAAAAGAACCAAAGAANTTTGGCGGACCTGGTGCAAGAAGAAGAAANCAAAAATCATACCGTTAGACTGTGAAGGCTGTAATTCTTGCAGGNGGCAAAGGAACCAGAGGNAAACCATATACTGAATATTTTCCAAAAGCAATGTTNCCAATCAACGATAAACCGTTAATTGNTTATNTTGTAAATTATCTAAAATCATTTAGTTTCATTAAAGAAATTATCATAATTTCAGATTTTAANGGNTTAGGAGGNCAAATCAAAAATTATTTNGGAAATGAAAATAACATTACATTTGTTCAAGATTCNCANAGTGGNACAGGTGGNGATTTACTACATNTTGAAAAAAAACTCAAAGGGGAATCAGAATTTTTACTATGGTTTGTAGATAATCTATGTGCAGTAGATGTAAAAAAAATGAGGNAAACATTCAGAAAGAAAAATAGTTCTGCATGCATCACCACNAGAACTAAACGAAAAGAAGAGACNGGATTTGCGATAGTAGAAAATGACATCATTATGGAATTCAAAGAAAAACCTGTAATGAAATTACAATTATCAGAATGTTTAGGAATTTACATGCTAGGAAAAGATATCATTAGTAGAATAAAGAAAAAAGCAAAACAAAAAGAAATTAACTTATCATATGATATTTTACAGCAATTATCAAAAGAAGGGAAAGTTAGTGCTTTTGATATTGGAGATAATGAGTGGTTAGATGCAGAATCACCTACAATTCTAGAAAGAAATGAAAAAACAGTGAAGAAGATTATAAAACAGATGGGGTTTTAGATTTTTTTTCAAATTCAGAAATCTTGTCTTCCAACTGAAAAGTTTGTGCAATATCATCTAATCCTTCTAAAAGAATTTTTTTTTTGTGAGAATCAATTTTGAATGAAATTTCTCTAGAATCAGTTAAGATGAGTTGTTTTTCCAAATCTACATGAATTAAACCATTTTCGGTGTAAAGAGAATTAACAATTTCTTGATCCAATGAAATGGGCAAAATTCCATTTTTGAAGCAATTACTAAAGAAAATATCAGCAAATGAAGGAGCAATAATTACAGAAAAACCATAATCTTGTAATGCCCAAACAGCATGTTCTCTACTTGAACCACAACCAAAATTATCTCCAGCAATTAGAATTTTAGAATCATCATATTTTGAATCATTTAAGATGAAATCTGTTTTTTCATTTTCATTCTCATCAAATCTCCAATTATAAAACAAAAATTTTCCAAACCCAGATTTTTGAACTAACTTTAAGAATTGTTTAGGAACAATTTGATCAGTGTCAACATTTACCTTATCAAGTGGAGTTACAATACTTTTGATATTTTTGAAGGGTTCCATGAAAATTCCATCCTGATTTTAAAATTAAGCGTATTGATTTGTTATCCAAACTTTGAACAATAATTGAATTTTTGAGATCATCTTCCCCGTCTTGTGAAGCTAGGCTCAATTTTACAGTTAGATGCCGCAGATTTTTGGGATTTTTTGTCTGTTTTTTCATTTTTTATTTTTTCTGAATTTGTCTTATGTTCGATTTTGAAGATTTTTTCAACAGTTGTATCATCTTTTGTGGTTTTTTGATTAGGGATAATATTTGTTGGAGAAATGGCTTTTTTCTTTTTTATTTTTGGTTTATTTTCAGTTTGAATTTTTTTACTCCATTTGATATTATTTACATCGGTTGAAGAAGACTGTTCAATATTATAATCACCTAAAGATTTTACCATACTAATTCAAATCCAATTTTCTGACATCTATAAAGTGTCCCTGAATAGCAGCAGCTGCAGCCATTACAGGGCTAACAAGATGAGTTCTACCTCCAGTTCCTTGTCTACCTTCAAAATTTCTGTTTGATGTACTAGCACATCTTTCTCCAGGAGATAAAATATCAGGATTCATTCCAAGACACATACTACATCCAGCTTCACGCCATTCAAAATTAGCATCAACAAAAATTTTGTCTAGACCCATCTCTTCAGCTTGTTTTTTCACCATCTGTGAACCGGGAACTACCATAGCTTTAACATTTGGAGAGATTTTTTGTCCTTGAATTACTTTAGATGCTTCAATAAGATCTTCCAGTCTTGCATTAGTACATGAACCGATAAAAACTCGGTCAATTTTGATTTCTTCAATTGGAGTTCCAGATTCAAGATCCATGTAATCAAGTGCCTTTTGTGCACCTTTCTTTTGATTATCATCACCATTTGAAAAATCATCAGGAGAAGGAATCGATTCAGTAACATCACAAGTCATTCCAGGATTGGTGCCCCAACTTACTTGAGGGGCAATATCATCAATGTGTAAAATGAATTGTTTTTCAAATTTTGCGTCAGAATCGGTTTTTAATTCCTCTTTCCATGAATCAACTAGAGATTCATAATTTTTAGGAGTGTATTGTCTTCCACGTAAATATTCAAATGTTTTTTCATCAGGTGCAATCAACCCAGCACGTGCTCCTGCTTCAATAGACATATTACAAATAGTCATTCTCTGTTCCATTGAAAGATCAGATATTCCCTGTCCACGATACTCAATTACAGTTCCAGTACCACCACCAGTCCCAATATTTTTGATTATGGATAACACAATGTCCTTAGCAGTAACTGCATGAGGGTTCTTTCTTTTTCCTTCAACCCTAATTTCAAAAGGTTTTGGTTTTTCTAACCACATAGTTTGAGATGCCAAAACATGTTCAACATCACTTGTTCCAATTCCAAGAGCTAATGCACCAAAAGCTCCATGAGTTGAGGTATGACTATCGCCACAAACAATTGTAGCACCAGGCAAAGTAATCCCCAACTGAGGACCAATTACATGTACAATTCCCTGATTAGGACTATCAATGTCAAATAATTTGATACCAAAATCTTTACAATTTTTTGCCAATGTTTGAATTTGAATTGAAGATGTTTGATCTAATATTGGAAGAGACCTGTCAGTTGTAGGAACATTGTGATCCATTGTAGCAATGGTAAGATCAGGGCGTCTAACTTTTCTNTTATTNATTCGTAATCCATCAAATGCCTGAGGAGAAGTTACTTCATGAACAAGATGNCTNTCAATGTAAATTAAAGAAGGGCCATCTGCGGAATTAGAAACAANATGGGATTCCCAAATTTTTTCAAANAGTGTTTTTCCCATTTTAATCCAAGTCTGGCTTGTATTTGAAAAGACCACCAGCNGNAATTATCTTTCCAATAATATCTGAGAAAGGTTTCATCTGGTATGTTTGATTTTTTGTNATATTTTTAATCTCATTTATTGAAATGTTAATTTCAATTTCATCACCTTCAGCAATTCCNTCATANGCATCTTGATCAATNTCAATTGGGAGTAGAAATGCACCATCTACTGCATTTCTATAAAATATTCTTGCAAAAGACAANGCTAGAACAGCTTTAACTCCAGAATGAGATAAAGCAATTGGAGCATGTTCTCNACTTGAACCACAACCAAAATTTTTTCCAGATAAAATGAAATCACCTTCCTTTACTTTAGAATGAAAATCAGGATCTAATCCTTCCATTGCATGAGTTGCAAGTTCAGCATAATCATGTACTTTGAGATATTGNCCAGGAATAATTACATCTGTNTCGATGTTGTCTCTAGCATATTTTATGATNTTTCCTTTCAATTCAAGTCCCTCGGATCAGTGATTTTNCCAGTTACTGCAGAAGCAGCAGCTACAAGNGGGGATGAAAGATAAGTTTGNGATTCAACATGACCCATTCGTCCAGGGAAGTTTCTGTTAGTAGTACTAATACAAATTTCATCTTTTGCTAGCACACCCATATGAGCACCACANCATGCACCACAGGTAGGAGGNCCAANAGTNNCNCCAGCATCTAAGAAAATTTTNANTAAACCATTTTCCATTGCACGTTTGTAAATNGAGATNGATGCAGGTAAAANTTCAGTTCTAATTTTTACNGTTCTTCCTTTCAGTANTTTAGCNGCCGCTTCCAAGTCCTCATATTTTGCACCAGTGCAAGAACCNATGTAAGATTTGTCTAATTCTACAGACGGAGCTTCCCGAACAACAGTTACATTTTCAGGAGAAAANGGTTTTGCAANAGTGGGNTCCATCTCTGAACTTTCATATTCAAAGACTTGAGCATATTCTGAATCANAATCACCTTTAATCAAATTTACATTTGTAGCTCCTCTGCTTGAAAGNTAATCAANAACTTTTTGATCAGGTTCGACAATACCATTTTTGGCACCAGCTTCCGTGGTCATATTACATAAAGTCAATCTACTNTCTACAGACATTTCATCAATACCANTACCTCCAAATTGCATTGTTCTNTATGCACCACCATCAGTTCCAATATCTCCAATAATTTTTAGAATCANATCCTTTGCCATCACATGTTCAGGTAGNTTGCCATTAAGTTTAAAGTAAATTGTTTCTGGAACCTTAAACCAAATTTTTCCATTTAATAAAACATAAGCAATATCAGTATGNCCTAATCCACATGCAAATGCACCTAATGCACCTGTTGTATTTGTATGAGAATCACCCCCAACATAAACATCTCCAGGCATCACCATTGCTTCTTCATGAGAAAGAGTATGACAAATTCCATATTGNCCCATTCCATATTTGAANTGTTTTTCAATTCCATAATTTTTTGTAAAGTTTGATAATTTTACGATATTTTCAGCAGATACTTTTTCAGCTGAAGGAACAAAATGATCTTCAGCTACCCANACTTTGGNAGGATCCCATAATTTGTCAACAGCAATTCCTTGTTTTTTTAATTTGTCAAATACTTTGATAACACCTGGACCAGATACATCATGAANCATTACTTTGTCGACATTTGCAAATANTACATCATCAGGAGAAACAGATGATTTTCCAGATGAGCGTGCAAGNATTTTCTCAACAATATTCATAATCAAAAAACCTTCTTCTACAGATTAAAAGCTTTTCAGAACAATAAAAAAGAAAAACAATGCTNCAAATGTAATGCAATTAACAGTTTTACCCCTCCTNGCCAANAGAATGGAAGGAAAATTTGATGTTTTTGAGGAATTGTTTGAAACATTGGCNAATAATNAAGAAAAATTACAAGATGGGGACGTTATAGTCATTTCAACTAAATACATATCAAATTCTCAAGGAAGACTTGTNGATTTACCNAATGTCAAAATATCAGAAAAAGGTAATCAGNTTTCAAAAAAATATCAATTAAAACCACAAATTGCAGAAATTATCATCAGGGAATCAGAAAAAATTTTTGGAGGAATTGGAGGATTTGTCATCACATCATCAGAAAATATCATGGCACCTAATGCAGGAATTGACAAATCNAATGCAAAAAAAGACAAGATTATCCTATATCCAACAAACCCNTATCTTATTGCAGAACAAATTCGTAGAAAGATTTTCCTAAAATTATTTATCCATATTGGAATTATTCTAGTAGACAGCAGACTAATGCCNGCAAGGATTGGNACATCAGGAGTTGCAATTGCTTGTGCAGGAATTGAACCTGTTTTAGATATGAGATCAAAAAAAGATCTTGATGGAAATCCATTAAAAGTTACNTTTCAAGCAGTGGTAGATAATCTTGCAACAATCGCAAATCACAAAATGGGTGAAGGTGCAGAATCAAAACCATTTGCAATAGTAAGAGGGTCAGGGGCAAAACTCACTGACAGAAAAATCAATCCTCTAGAAATGGCAATATCTCCAGATCAATGTGTCTACGTTAGAGGCTTATCAAATCCTCCAAAGATTCAGGATTGAAATCAGTTCTCCTTTAAATAGAGGTATTCTGAGNGGAGAATTATGGAATATCTTACAACATATCCTAAGACNATTTCATTTTTGGATGGATTAAAACACAAAATCAATGTCGATAATAAAGATGGAGTNGAACAACTACANATTGTTGTAAAGAAAAGTTTTGAAGAATTAATGAAAATTTTTACAGANGANGGATTTACCAAGGTAAAACTTGAACATAAACAACCAGATCAAATAGGCAATGGACTAAATCTCAAATTAAAAAAACCNTGGGAGATGCANATNAGAATGGTTGATTTGAAAAAAGGANTNATTGGAATTCATGCAGAAGTAGAAGTTTCAAGAGATTATCTTCANCATCTCTTCTCACAAAGAACACCAGTTGTTTACGAAGTAGAAGAAATTCTAAAAAAATATCATGTCGANTATAACGTATGGCATGATAAAATAAAGAAAAATGTTTTAGAAATTGNAGATAATTANAANGTAAAACTTGCAACACCNGGTATTCCAGTATTTGCATGGAAACCAATGTTATTTGTTATTGCAACTGTTGCAGCATTTTATGGNTGGAAATTTTTNGANACTATTTGGTAATNATAATAAAAAGCAATACAAAAAAATTCAGCATGAATAAATGATAAAAAAATTTTTGAATAAATAAAAANAAATGTTAAAAGAATAATTTAGACACCAAGTGTTTCTGCTTTACTTAGTTCTAGAAANACTTTATCTCCAACTGAAAGACCCATGTCTTTGTATTCATGCATTTCAAGTTTTAATTGAGTAACACCACTTTGAGCACCCATTCCACCCACACCAGACATCATCTTGTTAAGATCCTTCATCATATCATTCATGTTTGAAAAACCCATTACTTTTGGACTACCAAAAGGNGGTTGAGGATTTTGAGTTCCCTCTTTAAGATCTTTAATNGANGACAATGAAACCACAACATATGGTGCNCCATCAGGGGCCGAATCAATACTTTTTACTACAAATTCTTTCTTCATGTCTAAAATTCTAACTTTATCCATATAATTTTAATTTTAAGATGGATTTATGCCAAAAAGACTCANTGTTGAAGCTTTAATTACAATTTTGNGCATTTGNAATCATTGGTTGAAAATTTAGAGACAACATTACAATATTATGGGATTTCACCATGGGAAATTGAAGTTCTTNATGGGTTTCTAAATTCTCACTTTACCATAATTCAAGATGAAATTGAGATAAATGATGATAATTTTGTGAGTTTTTTAGAGATAGAAATTCCACTTGCNTTTAATGAAGAATTTTTTCAGTGGNTTGATTTTAANCGCTGGGAGAAAATTAAATCAGTTTTCAAAGAGATGAAAAGAAGAAGAGGNAGTGGNAATGCTTTAAAAATCAAAATAAATTTTTCAGGAAACCCAAGGATTATTTTCAATATTGATACTCAAGATAAACANTGGTTTGATAATGCTGTTGAAAAAATTGATTCAGTACTTGAACTANTACCATATCATTTAGATCCACAAAAAACACCTTCAGAAATATCAGANATTATTTACAAATTTGACTCGGAATCAATAAGATGGCGTTTATTTAATGCGTCATCAGAAAATAAAAAATTTTCATTCACAGATGAATCNTGGAAAGAGATCAAGTAAGATCTTTTTGTAGTGGCTCNAATAATTTATGAAGTTCTTTGTATTTTGATTCCATAAANTCAAGAGCNTCAAGTAATTTTTTAGACTTGCCATANTTGAAACGAATTAGTTCACGATGATGCCANAATGTTTTTCCTTCNTCAACTGATAGAGTNGTAAAAAAATCAGNGCCGATTAAATTATCANNCAATTTTACATCATAAGGAAATAACATNTCTACAATAAACCACTCNTCACCATCTGGATAATCAGAACCAGTATCCAAATCGAAAAANANATGCAATAAATCAGATTGCATNAAACCANCNTCATTAATTGAAGGATGTTTAATGGATGATTTTTTAAAATCTAAATTNAATAATTGTGGTTCAAAGAAACCTCTAAGNATAGATTTTCTAAAAATTTTATTTGANTCAGATATATTCAAACGTNAAATAAAATTAGNTNAAACTTGCCTATAACTTCTTAGGTAAAAAGTTGGAAATCATACTTCTAAAGAATCTAAAATTTTTGAAAGATCCGTATTAGAATAACCATTTTTTGAGATATTTTGTTTTGATGGAGGNTTTTCTAAATAATTTGGAATNTTNTCNCNTAATCGAACAGTGTAAGGAGTTGTNTTTTCATTTTTGTAAAATACNCCNGTTGGTATCTTATTTCCCCATTCTAATGATTTGATTAATGCCTGAGATANTTTTTCATTTGCTTCAATTTCAGTATCATAATGAACCGTTGGCTCAAAACCAGTTTCTTCTAGTTTATAGATTCTAGAATGTCTTTTTTGTGCCTCATCCATTAAATCAGTACCAGCATACCAATCTCNNGTATTCAAATCATTGTAAGTTGGNCANGGTTGTAAAACATCTAGAAAAGAAAGCCCAGGATGTTTTACAGCTTGAATAATAAGATCTTTGAGNTGTNTNACATCATAAGAATANCCACGTGCTACAAATGTAAATCCNCTTGCAATTGCCAATCCAATTGGGTTAACATTTGAATTAGTATTTGGTGAAGGAAGTGATTTTGTTTTTTCCCCTAGTTTCANAGTTGGGGANGCTTGTCCTTTTGTTAAACCATAAACACCATTATCAAAAATAATGTAAGTCATGTCTACATTTCGTCTACCAGCAGCTACAAAATGNCCAGCACCAATNCCTAAACCATCACCATCACCACCTACAGCAACAACAGTCATCNCAGGATTTGCAATCTTTGCACCCTGTGCAAATGTTAAGACCCGTCCATGTAGTGTATGAACACCATATGTATTGATAAAATGNGAAGTCTTTCCAGAACAACCAATTCCAGAAAATATNGTAGTCTTNTCTCTTTGTACACCCATATCAGCCANNGCCATTTGGATTGCATTAACTATACCAAAATCACCACATCCAGGACACCAATCATTGTGAACNTCAGTTTTGAATTCAGCAGGTTTAAGCGCCATGCATTAGTACCTCTCGTTTGTCTGCTTTGTTTTCNACAATTTTCTTTAGTGAATGATANACTTCAGTACTAGTCATTGCTCGTCCAGTATATTTTAAAATAAAATAATCAATATCACGTTGAATATTTTGTTTGAAAATTTTNCCTAGTTGTCCTGAGTGATTTGCTTCAACATCAATTATTGTCTTGACATTTTTNAGTAATGATTTAACATANNCAGNAGGGAAAGGATGCATTAATTTTAATTGGATTAAACCAATTGAAATCCCATCTTNTTTTAGCATATTTATGGCATCTTTGACAGGACCAATNGTAGAACCCCANGAAATTATTGTNAAATCATCAANACCATATGACACTACTTGCTCATCTTTTGGAATTCCATCTAATATCAAATCCAATCTAGACATTCTCTTATCCATCATTTTTACACGTAACACTGGATCTTCTAAAANATGTCCAGTTTCATCAGATTCNTCCCCAGTATTCCAAAAAATCCCATTATCTATTCCTAATCTAGAGCGAGGAGATATTCCATCATCAGTGAATTCAAATCGNCTATACCCATCTTCAACTTTTTCTAATAATTTTCCACGATTAATNGGNATTTTTTTTGTGTCCCATCTTTTACAAGTGATNACAGAACTTGCATGNAATTTATCCATCATGTGAATAACAGGAACCTGAAAAATTTCTGCNTAATTAAAACAGTTTCCAGTATCATAGAAACTCTCTTCAATTTCACCTGAGGCATAAACAAGTTTTGGAAAATCCCCATGTCCTGCAAATATTGAAAAAAGTAAATCATCTTGTCCATGTCTTGTTGGAAGACCNGTTGAAGGNCCNCTTCTNTGATAATTAGTNATNACAATTGGAACTTCATTGATTCCTGCCCAACCTAACATTTCAGTCATTAATGCAAATCCNGGTCCAGANGTACAAGTGGCAGAACGAGTTCCAGTAAGTGCACCNCCAATAGTCATNCCCATTGCAGAGATTTCATCTTCAGTTTGAATAACNGCAGTAGANCCAGGCCTNTCANCNATAATTTCTAAAAGTTCATGGGATTCTAAAAAAACNGATTCATCAGAGGCGGGCGTAATTGGATAGTATGGTTGNAATCTGCATCCACAAGCCATTTTTCCCAAAGCAGTTCCATGAAATCCCTGAACCAAAAGAGTTTCAGGTTCTTTTTCNGTTCCCAANAAAGTATAATCAAAATTTTCAAACTTTGTAGTNGCATAATTGTAAGAGTAAGTTGCAGTTTGTCGNTTAATTTTTGCAATTTCAGGTTTTTTTGAAAAAATTGTATCAATTGTTTTTTGTAATGAGTTTGGAGGCATTCGTACCAATCCCAAAGAAAGAGAGACTCCAATCACATTATACATTCTTACTAGTCCACGTAAACGCGGATTTTCATTCTCTTCAGATAATGTTTGAAGAATTGATTTGAAAGAAACGGGAAATANNAAAACNCCCTTTTCTTTTGCAATCTCCAAAACACCTGCAACGGTAAATGGTTTATTTTTTGATTCTAATTCTTGGTGNAATCTTTCTTTGAANGGAGTATCAAGNGTTCGAACAGTATCAGTTTTTNTCTCGACAATATCNGANTCATAAATTATCCCACCACCAGAAATTACTTCATCATAATGACGAAAAATGGTTTCAGCATCAAATGATGCCATCAAATTAACATCATTAACATTTGAATGAATTTTTTTATCAGCAATNCTTACTGTNAAATAGCTATGTNNNCCTTTNATGTTAGAGTAAAATTCTCTTTTTCCAAATACNTGATAGCCCATCTCGGCACAAACACGAGAGAAAATATTTGCNCCAGACTCCACACCACTTCCTTGAGGACCACCAATTAACCACGTAAAATCAATTGAACTCACAACAAATCACCAACATATTGAATAATAATTGGTCTTGTCAATTTTATTATCCTCCAGTTGCAGCATCAAACAATGCACATTCACATTTATCACGTTCACCACAATAAGGACAAACACAGACACATTTTTCAATAGAATTTGCACATTCAACACAAATTGCAAATTCTTCTTCAACTTTAGAAGACATCTAAATTAATTAAAAGGAAATCGTATAAATGGTTTGAGATAATTCTTAAGGATAATGCAAAAAAAAAGAGTATTTCTNACTAGAACACTTCATGACTTTGCATTAAAAGAATTAAAGAAAAAATATCAGATTGAAATTCANACAGGTAAAATTCCAATTCCTAAAAATATTTTAAAAAATAAAATNAAAGTCGTTGANGGNTTGATTTGTTTTCCATATGATAAAATAGATANTGAAATAATTGATCTGGGTGAAAATCTTAAAGTCATCAGTACGTTTAGTGTAGGTTTTGATCATATTGATATCAATCATGCAAAAAAGAAAAAAATTCGAGTTGGNTATACTCCAAAAGTACTAACGGATGCAACNGCNGATTTAGCATTTGCATTGATGATAGATTTAGTACGAAGAGTTTCTGAAGGAGATAGAATTATTCGAAATGGTAAATGGAGACAGATTTACGGTGCACATGATTATGTAGGAATGGATCTTCAAGGAAAAACTTTAGGAATATTAGGCATGGGNNGAATTGGAAGCACTCTTGCAAAAAGAGCTAAAGCATTTGATATGAAAATNATTTATCATAATAGAAGTCACGTTTCAAAAAGCAGNGAAAAATCATTAGGAGTAAAATATGTCTCACTAAACAAATTGATCACACAAAGTGATGTAATTTCAATTCATGTTCCACANACACCAGAAACAGATCAAATGTTTAACAATAAAATTTTCAAAAAAATGAAAAATTCTTCATTTTTGATAAATACTGCAAGAGGTAANATTGTAAATGAAAAAGANCTNAGTATTGCNCTCAAGAAGNNAATTATTGCNGGNGCAGGGNTAGACGTATTTGAATCNGAGCCAATTGGGAAAAATCATCCATTTACAAAGATCCCAAATATTGTATTAGCACCACATATTGGAAGTTCATCTAAAGAGACAAGAGAGATNATGGCAANGNTAACTGTAAANAATTTGAATTTGGGAATAAATGGNNAAAAACCAATTTATTCTGTAGGATATTAGAATTTNGGCATAATTTAGAGAATTATTTCAAAGAAAAGNGAGAAAAAAAACTGCAGTTTTTATATGTAAATTGTAACACATAATCAGAATGAAAAAATTCAAGCANACAAATGAAGAATTAGAATTAGCTAAACTACAGTCTGAAAAAGAGAAGAAGAAGAAAGAATCTGAAGAATAATATTTTTTCTCCTTGTCTTTTTCAGACAAGGTTTTTTTTAAAANTTAANCTTAGAAGAATATTTTTGGTTTAATTGAANATAGATTTTTGTTCTTTCAGAAAGTAGTGTTTTAGTTTCATCATANATTTTTGTAAAAAATGCTGNCAAAACACGTTCCTCATTTTCATTAAAAAATNTCACANTAAAACTAGTACNTTCAGGTTTTATCTCTTTTACAAATTCTGCAGATNTAATCAATTCTGAATCAATATGCATGTGTGCAGGANCATCATTATCACCAATAGTNATCCATTTTTCTTTTTGTTTAATACTAANAGAATTATTTCTAATCTCACTTACAACACCTGAATTTCTTACAATAAACAAAATATTTTCAATTTTTACTAAATCNGATAATANTTCAAATANCAATACAAACNATTAAAATTAAAATTATTTCAATTTTTAGAATTATTTCATATCAATTTGGATAAAATCATCTGCATCACCATGAATGCAATCAGTTCCAACTGCTTTAACAGGGGAGAAACTAACTTTGCCATCATGAATTCTTCNTTCTTTTTGAAGAAATCCAATTTTTCCAGTTACAACCTGNTTNTGTCTCCCACAAGTAACACCNACCATATATTCATCCTTATTNTCAATTATCGATACGATGAATTCTGGAGGNTTAACACATTGTTTACCTTCTTTTGATACAGAGCATTTATCAGGTAACATGATGAAATGCATTTATTATTAGATATTAAGTTTGGTNACAACAGATTCAATTTAATATCAATAAAAATAAAATAAAGATTGAATTAAGTGGCAAAAAANTTNGATGTAGTAATTATAGGAGGAGGNATTCTNGGTACATCCATATCNTATTTTCTGTCATTTTTGAANAAATCAAAAAAAATTGCAGTAATTGAACAATCTCACAAAGTTGCATTTCATACAAGTGGTCGAAATACAGGAAAANTTCATGCACCGTATTTGTACAATCCTGAGAAAAAAAAATTGTTTGCAAAAGCTGCATTTCATGGATATGAAATGTGGGAAAAATATTCCAAGCTAAAAAATTTACCATTTAAAAAAGATGGAGTGATTGAAGTTGCATTAGACAAAAAAGGTATCAAAGTTCTTGAAAAATATCTCAAATGGGGAAAACAAAANGGTCTTGAAGAAAAAGANATCAAACTATTAGATAAAGATGANATNAAGAAAATNGANCCNGAGATAGAATGNGAGGCNGCTCTTTATGTTTACAGAGATGGTTCCGTAGATTATGCAATATTTACNGATTCAATAATGAAAGACAGTAAAGAAAANGGAACAGAATTTCTTTTANANTCTAAAGTAACNNAAATTAAAAAACAAAATGAACANTGGGAAATNACACTAAATGNCAAAAATAAAATTTTTACAAAATTTTTCATAAATGCNGCAGGTGGAGAATCAGTAAATATTGCACATNATNTNGGAGTTGCAAAAAACTTTACAGATGTGCATTTTAGAGGAGANTACTGGATTGTTCCAAAAGAATTCCANAATCTAACTAAAACAAGCATATATTCAGTTCCTGAATTTCCAGATTATCCATTTTTAGATCCTCATTGGATNATTCGTGTAGATGGAAGTTGTGAGATTGGACCAAANGCNGTTCCAGTTTTTAGNCCNTATGGATACNATAANGTAGANAATATCAAAGAATTCATTCCAAAAATACTGGAAATGCTCANTTCNGGTGCTAGAAAAACAATCTTTGATAAACAATTTCAANAATTAGCAATAAATGAAATTCAATCATCAATGTCAAAANCTACAATGATTAACAGAGTCAAAANATTCTTGCCAAATATAGATTCAGANAAAATTATAAAAAAAGGAACCGCAGGAATTCGTTCATCAGTAATTAATGAAGATGGAAAATTTGTTCCNGATGTGATNTTAATTGATGAAGAAAAATCATTTCATATTCTAAATTATAATTCTCCAGGAGCTACNGGTGCATTGCCTTTTGCAGCACATATTGTAAATCTCATTAACAAAAAAGANTTATTTGAAAATGAATCAANAGATGCACAATGCGGNCCATGGAAATTTTCNGAAATTATTGATAAATTAGAAAANTAAAAAGGCGCCGGGAGGGAGATTTGAACTCCCGTTCCCTTGCGAGAACGCGCTTTATGGTTAATTATTTCCAGGCGCGCGCCCTACCAGGCTAGGCGACCCCGGCACAAGTCTTGCGACAAATATGATTAACAAAATCAGATTATATATTGTGTTATTTTGTAATTGAAAAACTATTTCCAGATTGTGATAGTGGTAGATTTTTNTACCTTATTTCCAGATAAATCCATAGCATTTGTAGATATTTTGTAAAGACCCTCTAATGCAACATTGTCATCGTTTTTGATTTGATTCCATGAAAAAATAATTTCTTCTCCNGGTTCAAGAGTAGAAACCACTTGGACTGCAACAGGNGAATACATCAAAATTCCAGACAANCCAGTAATTTTAAGACCATAAGACCCATCAGAAAAGGTCAGNNGAGTAGTTCCAGAATTTACAATTTTGATGTNAATCTCNTCTCCTGTTTTAAAATCAAATTTTTCAGTAACAATTGAAACAGAAGCACCATCGACAAATACTAGNTGACTNGTATTTTTTACATCAATTAAATAAATTCCAAAAACAAGGCCAGTGATTAGACCAACTCCAATAAAGATTACAAGNCTTTTTGCTAACAATTTACANAATAATTTCCAAATTAATCCTTANNGGGTGTCGGTTTAGTTCTCCATTTTTTTGGATAGGTTTTTGGAGCCATGATGATTCTCTTTGTCTNAAATGCATANCCTTTGGTAGCATCACGAATTTCTTCTTCAGACATTGTAGATTCAGCTAAAGCAACAGCCTCACCTTTTTGAGTATAAACTCCAACAATATCACCACTCTTTAGATTTGGAGAAATTTTTAAAATACCAGGNATTGCTAGTTGTGCACCATGACACATTGCATCAACGGCAGAATCACGAATTATTACAGTTTTTAATTCACTAAAGGCATATTCAACAGGCTTTATCATCTTCATTAATTTGCTATCGTCTTTCTTTTCTTCCCACAATGCAAATGCATTAGCAAGTTCATGCAAAGTTACNAATCCATCAGTTTCACGGAATTGATCAACTCTAGTTCGTCGNAGTTCAATCATAGTAGCACCNGGTCCAAGAATTTCTCCCAAATCATAATACANTTTTCTAATGTATGTACCTGCTTCACATAAAACCCGAGTTAATAGNAATCGTTCTTTTTGTTCTAATACTTCAAANTCATAGATACTTCTTGTTCTTGTTTGCCTTACCACTGCAGAACGTTGTGGGGGTTTTTGAAAAATCTCACCTTGAAACATTTCAATTACTTCTTTTAATTTTTCNTTTGANGGAAGTGANTGTANACGTCCTAATGCATGATATTCTTTTGGACCAAATAACAAAACGCCTAATGCTTTTGTTGCCTCACCCAATCCTAAAGGNAGAACACCNGACACCTGAGGNTCCAATGTTCCACTGTGACCAATCTTTGGAAGTTTTAGAATTCTCTTAGTCCATGCNACAGTTTCATGACTTGTAGGACCNGGAGGTTTATCTAAAATAATTATTCCATAATTCAATAATTGTTCAATTGATCTTTTNTCATAATATGTGCCATATGCATCATCAGTAAAATCCTGATCAATTTCAATTAAATTNTCAAATTGTTTTAAAGTCATAANAATTTTCTCACAGTTTCTTTTGCAACATCAATTACTTGTTTTGCNGTTAGATTATCAGTATTAATTATTAAATCAAAAACAGATTTNTCATCACCAAAATCAAAATTGTATAATTTTTTGTATAATGCCTTATTCTTATCAAATCGTNGTTTTGTTATTTCAAAAGCATCTTCNGGGCTCATATTATCCCNAGATTGCATTCTTTTGGAACTGCTTGCACGAGAACCNTCTAACCAAATTTTTATTCCATCTTTAATTAACCATGGAAGAGTNTANCTAGTGATAACTNTTTTTCCTTCATTAAATAATTCAATTAATTTTTTATCNAATTTTTTATCAAATTCAGAATTTTCCTCACGTTGACTAAGAAATTTCATTCCATCTTCAGTGTCCCACCAATCATCACCTTGAGAATCAAAACCATGTTCTNTTGCCATTTCTTTTAGAACATCNCCACCACTAAGATATTTAAATTCAAATTCTTCAGCNANNCCTTTNGCAACAGTAGTTTTNCCTACTGCAGGNGGACCAGAAATAACAATNGATTTTGTCAACTGAGATCCATTGATGTTTTGGTAAGTCTCATAATTATTCCACTAAATGCAATTGANGAAAGGAAATACCATGCCCAAAGCATTAGATGATTTTCTTTACCNNNNCANATNTGTNCANNNTCTAANGCNTGTTCTGCACTACAAGTTAGTTGGAACATNTCTCCAGGAATTACATTTAGNGGTATTGGAGANATAGCTANAGTGTANGNNAANANTNNTGGNAANACAAGATAAAATATNANAATTAAAGGNACAAAAGTAATCATCATNGGTCNCATATTCATTTGCATCATCTCCATAGACATTTTGTTCATGTANGANGATTTTTTNNNTAATTCAGCANTNTTTGCTNNATCTTTTGNTCNCATTGCAGNCATTCTTTCTTTTTGCCANCCNNNGGTTTCTTTCATAATTCGTTTTAGTTTTGTTTGATCAACCATCTTCTTTCTAACTCCAGAATTGAAAANATTTAGTAAAATTCCAAATCCANTTACNGCAAACATNGNANGAATNAANCCCTTAANCNNNGNNTCNTCANGTTCAGCACCAANTGCCATTCTACCTTCNCCTCCAAGAAAATCNGGNAGTTGNAGNTGTATANANTCAATGAAGAGTAGTATAAAGTTAATATCCATTTTTTTACAGTCCTATCGCATTAATTANCTTGTCTGCTGCTTCATCAATCTTTCCCTCNCCGTTAAGAATGTGTCTAACAGGGGCACCNGTAATCACAGCACANGCAGAAATCATGCCNGTTTGATACTCCAACTCCTTTCTNATGTTGATTAATGTAATTTTATCTCTATCTCGAGATTCATCTTTCATTCGTCTGTTNTAGATTTCCTCAGGTTTTGCAGCTACCGAAACAAAATTTGTGGGTTTGATAATTTTTAAAACATGTTCAGGNAATCCNGGATAATATCCTTCAGGAGAACTGATAAATGCATGAGTGTCAATTATTATGATTTCTGCNTTNTCTAAAGCAATTTTTTCAGCAGCAANTTTTTGAAGTTNTTGTTGTTCCAACACAGGTAATTTTCTTAAACAATCTCTATCTTNCATACCATTTTCTTTTGCAACATTAAACATCAAAGTTCCATAATTTATGACAGAAACTATTTTGTTTTTNTTTTTTAAATATTCAACAATTTNAGNTAGTAAACTAGTTTTTCCAACACCTGGTATTCCTACCAATATAATTTTCTTATTTTCTGCCAAGTAAAGCACCCAATCGCGGCATNACAACTTCTACTTGTTCTCNTACTAATTGTGTGTAATAGTTGATGAGAATATCGACCATAAGTAAAATTCCAATTCCAGANCCAAATACACCAAGNACATCAGATACACCNGCCAATAGACCCAAAATCATNGAGCCAANGATGGTAACTGATGGAATNTANTTGTTNAGTAATGCTTCAACNGGTTTGTTTGATCTTCTAAATCCAGGAACTTGTACATCTGCATCAAGTAAGTTCTGAGCTGCACTCTTTGGAGATAAACCACCAAGTTCAACCCATAGNCTTCCAAATACAACNACAATTCCAATCATAAATAGAACATAACCTACAGCACGTCCAGGATCTAAAGCAGCAACATCTAATCCTCTTGGAGGAGTNATGTAGTAAATAATTCCGCCTATCGGAGTATTCGGACTTGTNGGGTCAAATTGNGCTATAAAATTCATAAAGAANTTATTGTTACGCGGATTCATGTTAGCCCANAACATTTGGAACATGAACACAGCATTTGCAGTAAGAGCAGATGCCAAAATTACTGGAATGTTTGAAACATACATCAATTTGATAGGATAAACTGCTGCAAANCCTCTATATTTTGTTGAAACAATTGGAATCTCAATNTTCATACCTTGTGTAAATACAAGAATTAACAGAATTCCNGCAGTCAGACATAATCCNAANATACTNGGNAGTTGATTTGANCGGAANANNATATTTGAAATATCGCCACCTCCTATAGACTGANCAATATATGGAATTATTCCAATCATTCCTCCATCACCNGCAGGNANCGGNCTGAACATACTCCAAAGAATTTGTTGAGNAACTCCAGCCATAATGAATAANCTNATTCCACTACCAAGACCCCANCCTTTCTGAATTAACTCNTCTAGNAACATGATNATAATAGACGCANCCATCAGCTGNCCAATCATTACATACAAAAAGNNAGGTTCNGNTACGNNNCCACCATAAACTGCANTAGCATANACAANNGATTCAGCNATNATTACAATATANGTAACAAGTTTAGTTGCAGTTTGGAATATTCCTCGTTCTTCAGGTTTCTTAAAATCAAATTTCAAAATATCTGAACCACGAAGCAATTGCATTAACAATCCAGCAGTTACAATCGGCCCAATTCCTAATTCAACAAGGGTTCCTTGTTGTGATGCAAAAATAACTCTAGCAAAGGCTAGAAAATCAAANTCTGGTGNTGATGCTCCAAATAACGGAGTTTGNCCCATGACCATATAGATGAGTANTGCATACTCCACACCANAGTAGTCTAGTTTGAAGTGANATTTTCTTTTTTGGTTTTGGAACTTGTGGAAGATATGGTTCTGCTTTGAAAACAACTTTTCTAATAATTGAAGTNATAGNTCCCTCAGCCATTATCANTTAACACCTAGTCCTCAGCAGGTTTTTNNTCTACAGNAGATTGAAAAANTTCTCCGCCAACAGCCTTTAATTTCTCTTCAGCTGANGCTGTNAATTNNNNTANTTTGANAGAATATGCATTTGTTAATTTTCCNCCGCCAAGAAGTTTATCATATCCTGCACTTTCAAGGTCTACTATTTTCTTTCCACCATCTTCTTTNCCAAACTTNGTAAACAAATCATCTAAATCACGAACACTAGCCCATTTTTTTGTAATATTTGGGTGAGGTGGTCTTGGGGCATCATGNCCATAATGATCTGGATCTTCTTTTAGTAATGTACTATAGTGNTGTTTTTGCATACCAGTAATTCCAAGNCCTCCCTTGTGACCACTTGCACGATGTTGACCAACTTGGCCCCATCCCATATGTCGTCCACCACGNAGTCGTCTAGTTTTTCTTAATCGAGTTGCCATGTTAAATCATTCTCCTTACTATAGTTCCTAATTCTTTATTTTTTCCTAAAACACCTTTTTGACCATACAACTTCTTTGTACTTCTCTTAAATCCATGTCTTGGAGGAGATAATGCAAACCAAGGTTTTAGGGGTTTTAATTTAGATAACATTGTTTTTCCTTCACTCAAAGCCGTTGCGAGTTCATCAGAACTTGCAAATCCAAGTTCTTTAAGATCTTCTGCAGTGATTTTTTGATAACCAGACTTTCTTGCTTTTTTATCAATCAATTCTTTTGCCAAATCTGCATCAAGTTCTACCCACGATACATAATGTTGTACTTTTTTTAGCATTCCCAACAAATTGTCTTTTGCTGGAAGGATTGTTGCACGATATTTTTTTTCTAACTTTAGTAAAGTCATAGTATGAGTTGCCCAATATGGACAGTCTGCTTGACCTTTAATTCTAACAACGAGGACTGCATTTGCCATTTTTATCATCCTTGACTGAATGTCTGTCTGAGACAATCCAAGATAGCTTTTGATGTTGAACTCATTGT
Organism: Nitrososphaerota archaeon; assembly: GCA_002730325.1. GTDB lineage: Archaea > Thermoproteota > Nitrososphaeria > Nitrososphaerales > Nitrosopumilaceae > Nitrosopumilus. The sequence continues at coordinate 2,426 of PBZV01000010.1, read as the reverse complement.
AGGTGTAGAACCTTTTGCTGTAGTCCAGGCATCTTTAAGACCTGCTAATTCTAATAATCGTTTAATTTTACCGCCTGCAACCAAACCTAATCCACGAGGTGCAGGAATAATCTCAATTGTCACACTTCCACCTTTACCTTTAACTTTGAAAGGAACAGAATGTTTTTGGTCACATCTACATTCCCAACTACCACATCCTAATTTGATTGGATTAACATTAAGGAATGCCTGACTAGTTGCTTTTTCAATTGCAATTCTCATTTGTTTGGATTTTCCTCTACCAATTCCCAAGTAACCATTTTCATTACCTGCAGCAACAATTGCTTTGAATCTAGTTGATTGACCATTTGAAGTCATTTTTTGAATAATACCTACATCTACTACTTCACTTTTCAAATCAGGAAGTAATTTTTTGATAATTCCTGATTCTTGAATTCTTAATCCTGATTCAAGAATTTCTTCAAGTGAAGTGATTTCTCCAGATTCAACTTTTTTACCTAGAATTGTTTTTGGAACCCAAACTTCTTCTACTGGTTCTCTTCGTGGTCTTCGTGGTTTATCACCAGTTCTTCCACCAGGTGGACCTCGTCCATAAACCGGTGCATCTCTTCCTCTACCACCAGATTGACCTTGAGGTTTTGTTGTCTGACTCATTTTATTTTACCTCACCATCAATAGTAGATTTCATTTTAGAAATATCATTTTTTACTGTAAGATGTTCACCGTTAATTCTATCTTCAGATGGGAATGTTTCTTCATTAGCTGGAACTTGTAAACCAGCATCAATTACACCTTTCAAGGCTGCAGCCATTCTTTGAGTATATCTTTTAGTTCCAGTGTAAAGAATTGCATCTTTTGCACCTTGACCAAGTGCTTTCTTTCCTGCCAGATATCCTGTTAGATATGCAGCAGATACACTTTTTCTAGAACCTTTCCATCCTTTTTCAAGTAGATATCTAGAATGTGCAGACGAAACAACTTTGTCACCAGTCATTCCAGGTGTAAGAATTTGAACTTGAGTATTTTGATTAGAAATATTTACAGTGATAAAATCTCGCTTGCCCATCAACATCGTACCACGTTTACGATAATTGGTCTTTTCTTCTCTAAGTCTACGTAATATTTTGGAATAGGCCATCTATAGAAATCGAGTTTGAATCTGCTCTTATATACGTTAAGCGTGAATAAGTGCAGCAAGTAAAGATTTCTGAGTATGGAGACGATTTTCTGCCTCATCCCAAACTACAGATTGTGATCCATCAATTACAGCTGATGTGACTTCTTGATTTCGTTTTGCAGGAAGACAATGCATGAAGATCGCATCTTTATTTGCACTACTCATTAATTTTGAATTTACTTGAAAGGTTGGAAGGAATTTTTTCATTCTTTTTAGATCACGATTATGAATGGATGAAAAAGTATCAGAGACTACAACATCTGCATTTTTTGTTGCTGTAAATGGATCTGAGGTTAATTCAATATCAGTTGATTTTTTTGATTCTTTTAGAACAATCTTGTTTGGTTCAAATCCTTTAGGAGTAGCAATAGACATTGAAACTCCTGATAATGCAGCACCATACATCATAGAATTACAAACATTGTTCCCATCACCAATCCATGCAATTTTTAATCCTTTGAATTTTTTCTTCTTCTCTTTAATTGTCATAAAATCTGCCAATATTTGACAAGGATGGAAAGTATCAGAAAGCCCATTAATTACGGGAACTGTAGAATGTTCGGATAATTTTTCTAGCAATTCATGTTCATAAACACGTGCCATTATACAATCAGTATATCGAGAAAGAGTTTTTGCAGTGTCTTCAACAGATTCGCCACGAGATAATTGTGTATCATCAGATGATAAATCAATTGCATGACCACCCAATTGATACATTCCAGTTTCGAAACTAACACGTGTTCGAGTAGATGGTTTTTGAAAAATCATTGTAAGTGTTTTATTTTTTAAGATAGGTTTGTTGCCTTTGTTTTTGAATTGTTTTTTTAGTTTGATTGAATCATCAATTAGTCCAGAAAATTCTTTGGGGGTTAATTCCGCTAAAGTGAGTAAATCTTTTGTTTTAAGTTTCATTTTTTAAAGAATCCGAATCTACCTCGTTTCTTTTCAGGTTTTTCTTCTTTATCATGTTTGTGTACATCTTCATCTTCATAATCATTATCTTTTGTTTCACCAGGTTTCAATCTTCCATTTTTAATCCACTCACGAATCTTTTTGCCTAGCTTGAATGCATCATCGTCATTTTCTGGTGGGGGTATATCAAACAATTCAGAATAAGTTGCAATTTCATTATCACTAATACCATCAAAAGGATCATCTGAAGTAATTTCAGGTTCTGGTGTTGGTTCAGGTTCTGGTGTTGGTTCAGGTTCTGGTGTTGGTTCAGGTTCTGGTGTTGGTTCAGGTTCTG
>PBZV01000009.1 GCA_002730325.1 Nitrososphaerota archaeon | reverse complement strand
GGAGATTAATTTATTGTTTTTGTGTTAATTTTGTAGTTTTTTGTTTAACGCGAATTATTGTTGTTATAATAGCAGATGCTACAATTCCACCAACTATAGCATATATTAGATAATTTGATTCATGTGAAGAATCAATTGGTTCAACTGGGGTAGTGATTACAGTGGTACCAATAATTGTAATTTCTCCTGACGTTTGAGGTTTGATATCAAGTGTGGCGTGAGTTTCATTAACCGTATATTTGTTATATTTAATTTGTTCATCGTCTAGAACTACAACATATGGTCCCCATAACAATTCTAATGGAATAATTGTTGTAATGAATTTATTTTCATCATTAACTTGAAAACTTATACTTTTTGATGATTGATCAAAATTGAATTCACCAATTTCAGAATCCGTGATAATTTCTACAAAAAATAAATCTTCTTCCCATTCAACTTCTTGAATTATTTTTGGTACAATGGAATAATATTGTAAATTCATATAACAACCGTGACAATTAATTCCTTTTTTATCTCCTAGTTGAATTGGTAAATCGTTTACAAAAATTCGATCAATTCCTTCAGGAATTATAACAGAAACTGTTTGTGGATATGAAACATCAAAACTCCAAAGATTGTCATTTAAAATAAGAACATTCTCTAAACTATATTCTACAATTGAATTTTGGTTTGATGGAAAAATCAATACAGCATCATTACCTCCAACAACTGCCACATCTCTTTCATCCCCATTTTCATTTGTAATTGAAATATCTGACACTGTTCCATCAAAAAGATCTACACTTACTGGAAAATTTGATGGTTTTACAACATGTTTTACATTAACCTCTCCTGATGAACTAATTTCAACTTGAATTAATTCCTGATCTGCCTCTTCCCCGATAGATAATTGAGCATTTGATGCAGGAAAAATTGTAAAAACCATTAAAATTGCTATAATCACAATAATTTTTTTGGACATTTATTCAACAGTTACATGAATCATTGGTGCTTTTTCTAAAGGACAATCATTTCCATCTTTCTGAAGATTTACAATTTTATCTGCAACATCCATTCCTTCTGTTACTTCACCAAATACTGTGTATTGTCTATCAAGAAATGCACTATCTGCTGTGACAATGAAAAATTGTGAGCCTGCACTATCTGGATCTTGAGATCTTGCCATAGAAACTATGCCTCGTAGGTGGGATCTTGAATTAAATTCTGCCTTAATATTATATCCTGGTCCTCCCATCCCCCATGATCCTTTGTTATCTGTTTTTGTATTAGGGTCGCCTCCTTGAATCATAAATCCAGGAATGACTCTGTGGAAAAGAGTACCGTCGTAGAATCCATCCCTTACTAGTTTTTCAAAATTTCTAACTGTTTCAGGAGCTAATTCAGGTAATAATTTAAATGAAATTTTTCCAAAACCGGTTTCAATATTCACTGTAGACATATACCGATTTTATTTTCTTATCATAAGAGTCTTTTGTGACAACTTGTTAGAACTTTTTTTTAATCTATTCAAATCTTGTAAAGGAATTTTTTATTTACAAAAATTTTTTTACAAAAAGTTTTTGTAAGAATTGAAAATTTTTATTTTTAGATTTAAAATATAATTTNATAAAAATTACATTTTTCAAATTTTCCAAGTTATAGTCTTATATAGAACAACTTGAATTATAATTCGTGAATCGTACAAANCAAAGCACGATAATTAAAGAAGCAATTAATTCTTATCTTGACAAGGGGGCAACTGACAAACAAGAAATCTATACNAAAGTAGTTGATGAACTTGGTGTACCAAGACCTACNGTTAGAAGAGTTGCAAGAGATCTAAGAACTGAATTATTACAAAAGATCCAAATCCTGCAATCTGANATGCATAAAGCAACTGNAGCCTCTGAAAAAGAAGAATAAAACGACTCCTTATCCTTTTTAATTCTATATTTTTGTGATTTTTAGCATTACTGTTATAAATAATGANTTTTTCAATTTCCNTATGGGNTACNTAGGAAATCACCTNGCAACTTTAGTTTGTGGGGTTTTTGCTATTATTCTAACAGCACTTTGGCCATATTTTGTTGATTTTGCNCCAATACTGAATTTTGTATTCATTATGGCAGTCCCAATTATGTGGTTTCTGNNNTTAGTTTGTTGGNTCTCTCANAANAGTANTGATTACANGNATAGTCATNGNGAAAAAAAAAACGTGAGTNAATTACAAACAATNCAAACTATCTCTACGGGTTCACAAGTTGGTATTTCAGANATCAAACAAATTCAAAATGAATTATCATCTAATTTAGATGAACTTACAGAATCTGTAAAACTAAAAGATAGTGAAATTGAAAGATTAAATCAAGAGATTTCTAATCTACAAACTCTTGTTCAAATTGAATCATTGAAAGCAGAATTGGCAAATCTCAAAACAATGGCATCTAAAAGAAAATAAAATTATTTTATTCGTTACAATGACAACATGTAATTCCGTGATTTTTTTTGCAGCTTGGACAACTAATTGCACCACCGTAATGACATTTACATGAACATAATTCTGTTGGATCTTTTTTCAAACTCAATAATGTAATTTCTATACATGTATAATATTTGGTTTTTGCAGTTTTAACACATTTTTAATTATTTTTACATTTTCTAAAAAATTTTAAAATAAAACGGGCTTGGAGGGCTTCGATCCCTCGACCTGTAACTTAGGAGGCTACCACGCTATCCATGTTTCGCGTCAAATTGACTCTGCGCCACAAGCCCAGTAGAAAAAATAATTCTAAATTATTTAAGCGTAATCGAGATTCTTTTTGATCATTTCTTGAATACTTTTCCAACTTTCATTTTCTTTATTATTCCATTTTTCGAAATATACTACATCTTTTAATTCTAATCTTGGCAACCATCCTGCAGTTTGAAGATCTGGCTTGTCTGCAAATTCATCAACATATCCTAAACACAAGTATGCAACGGGAATAACATGTTCAGGTATTTCTAGAATTTTTTTAAGTGTATCATTTGACAGGATACTAACCCATCCTAATCCTATTCCTTCTGCTCTTGCTGATAACCATAAATTCTGTATAGCACAACATACACTGTACAGTCCTGCTTCAGGTATACTTGTTCTACCTATAACAAATGGGCCAAATTTTGTTGGATCATATGTTACGCATAAATTTACAGGAGATTCTAAAATTCCTTCTAACTTAAATGAAAGATATTTCGATTTTTTTGGTTCTTCTACTAATTGTGATGATCTCTCTTTTTCTTCATCAAAAGATTCTTTGATTTTCTTCTTTGTTTTATCATCTTTTATTAAAATAAAATTCCATGGTTGGGAAAATCCAACTGATGGTGCATGATGTGCAGCATGAAGAATTTTTGATAAAATATCATCTTTAATGGGGTTTGCGGTAAAATGAGATCTTACATCTCTTCTTGAATAAATTGCCTTATAGAGGCCTCTTTTTTCATTTTCACTAAAATCATCTGCCAATTATTTTATACCTATCATAATTTACAAATTCTTTCTTTTGTTAAACGTTAATAATGTCTGCACATTGTTTTGTATTTCAATGGGCCTGTAGTCTAGCTGGTTAGGATACCGCCTCGACATGGCGGTGATCATGAGTTCGAATCTCATTAGGCCCACTTTTTATTTAAAATTCAGATTTGAATTCTTTTTCAATTGTAGACCATGTAGTTTGAGTTGTGATAACCCCCTCAGTAGTAAATTTTTTGACACTACCATCAATTACATCTTGAAAAATTTCTGGCCCTACTTCTGATTTATTTAAAACAAAAATATTCTTTAATGGAATTTCTGTGTCAGGAAAAAATGATGCTCTTCCAGGCATCGAAACATCTTCTGTAGAATATTTACCTGAACCTAAAAGAATTCCATCTGCATAGAGATCATACTGAATTATTGAAACTGTAAATGTTGTATCACTTGGATTATTTACCAGAAATGTTACATTAAATCTTGCTACATCTTTTATATTTTCATCCAAAAATTCTATATTTGTTAATTCAATTCCAACTTGTTCAAGTTTTGAATTATCTAAACTAGCGTAGAAAATAATACCGCCCATCATAGCAAAAACACCTACAATTGCGAGATAAACTGTAGTTTTACTTTGAAGTGCCATTTCATTTGTATCGATTACGTACAATTAAAAAACGTTGTCAAGATCCAAATACATAATATTTGACTTAAAATATCATAATTAATGGGTGCCATAGAACAAGCTCTTCTTACTTGGGTTCATCTTATTTCAGCTGCAATATGGGTTGGTGGCTCACTTTTTATCGGAATAGTATTTTCTCCATTGTTAAAAACAATGACAAATTCTCTTGAAGAAAGAATGCAAATAATGATTCGTGTCGGAAGACGATTTAACAAAATTGCGGTTCCTTCATTAATTATTTTGATGGCAACTGGATTGTATAGTTCTCATGTGTTACTTGGTAAACCTGAACTTTTAGTTGCAACAAGTTATGGGGTATTTTTAATAATTAAGATAATTTTAGTAATTGCGTTAATTATTACATACATTGTTCATGTTAGAGTAATTCGTAAAGATGTTGAAGAAAAAATCATGTCAAATCAAATGTCAGAAAACCAAATTCAAAAATTAAGGAAAAAAATTATTATTCTTGGAGAAATTACAGTAGTTTTATCACTTGCAATCCTATTTNTTGCATCTTTACTCGATGCTGGAGTTTGAAATCCCNTCAATAATTATTTCAAATCCNTCATCTAGTNTTCCAATACCNTATTTACANCCTGTAATTTTTGATGTAACAAACAAATTTGTTTCCAAATGTTTTGTAATTTCATTTACATGAAATATTGTTTTTTTATGACCNAAACTTGCNATCACAACTAGCATATCTGCTAAATTCTCATCTACNCCTAGTGATTTTTTAATAAATCTGTCTANATCTAAATTNAAATTCTGTATTTTTTTGTCAAATAATGAATCAACNCCAATTATTGAATTCTNATCAATACTATACATTAACAAAGATGCNCCTGAATCTATTGCATTTTCATTTTTAATTTCTGTTTTTACAATAAAATTTTCTTTGATTAATTTTTCTTCAATATCTNTAATNTTTNCTTTNATTTCATCCATTGAAAGTTTTGAGAATGTACAGATCAATTTAACTAAATTTGTTTTTCTTTTAGTAAANGATATTGATTTTACGTTAGATGGNTTAACATGTAAATTGATTTCTCCTNCTCCTTTTGGAAAATAACCTCGTTTNCATAATTGAAGAGAAAACTTAACTCCCATTCTTGAATATGCTTCTTTTAATACATTCTGAGTATAATCTATTGAAGGACTCCAAAGTACATCTGTTCCACCTTTGATTGTTAAATCAAGTTTTTTTTGAGAAAGTGCAACAACTGGAATCAATACTTGTAAAATTANAGAAATACTTCCAGCTGTNCCAACATCTTCAATTAATTCTAAACTTTCAATATTGCCTGGAATAAATTTTAANTCAGTAGAACCTATTTCTGCACCAACCACCTNAGCATTTGCAATCTTTTGAAGAATCTTAATTGTTGTAAGATGTTGTGGTTTTAATCCTGATTTTTTTCTATTATTTCTAATATTTTCTAAATGAATTGGTTGTTTTGTTATACATGATAATGTGATTGCTGAACGTACAATTTGTCCCCCTCCTTCNCCATGTGCACCATTTATCTTTAAAAAATTCATAGTTTTATCTAATTAGAACTCTTTATGATAGTTTTTTAAAAAGAAATTTTCTATATTTTTGTATGAATGGATTGTTAATTGGAAGATTCCAGCCTTTTCATTTAGGTCATCTAGAAGCTTTACAGTTTGCTCTATCAAAAGTTGATAAATTATGGATAGGATTGGGCAGTTCCAACAAANCTATTCAAAANAACAATCCTTTTTCTGCTGAGGAACGNCAAAAAATGATTTTATCCTCCATAGANNATTCTATGAAAGAAAGAATCTNAATTTACCCCATTCCTGATTTAGACAATCATATTAAATGGATTNAAAAAATTGATTCTATTGTCCCAAAATTTGATATAGTTTTTTCAAATGATGAATTGACAAAACACCTGTATTCAAAAAGATCTGTTANAGTAGATTNNATTCCATTTCTNAACNGGGAAAANCTATCTGGAACTAATATTCGTNATNTGATTATTAGCGATCAAAATTGGNANAATCTTGTTCCANAAGGAACTAGAAATTTTTTAATTAATANNAATGCTAANGACCGTTTANNCCATCTNTAATTATAAATAATCCTAATACTTCAGTCCCATAGATAACACATGGAATACCTTTCAATGCTTCCTGGTCCNACAAATGTACCTAATNGAGTAATGAGNGCAATGNTNGCACCAATNATNAATCANAGAAGTNATGATTTTGTTGAATTNTACACTGATGTTGTTGATAAANCTCAACAAGTNTTNNAAACACAAAATGATATTGTNGCATTATCTGCATCTGGAACAGGTGCAGTNGAAGCAGGNGTNGTAAATNTAGTTAANAANGGTGANAAANTNATNATNCCNGTNAATGGNGAATTNAGNANTAGATTATCTCAACTTATTGAAGGTCAAGGTGCAAATGTAGTTAAACTTCAGACNCNACCNGGAGAAAATNCAACTTTTGATCAANTAAAAGAAGCATTTGATAACAANAAAGATGTNAAAGCATTCTATGTTGTTCACAANGAAACTTCNACTGGAACAATGGTAAATTATCTTGATAAAGTATCTGANTTAACATCTAGAAATGATGCANTNTATGTTGTAGATTCAGTTTCATTACTTGGTGGCTCCCCTCTTAGAGTTGATAAATGGAATATTGACGTCTGTATGACTGGTGCACAAAAAGCAATTGCTGCTCCTCCTGGGATTTCACCAATTTCTGTTAGTGCTAAAGCTAAGAAATACATGATTGAAAACCCACCAAATACAATGTATTTCAATTTAGCAAGATATTTCAAATATTATGATGAGGAAAAACATACTCCATTTACTCCTGCATTACCATTGATGTACGCATATAGAGAAGCATTATCAATAATGTTAGAAGAAGGATTAGAAAATGTATTTAATCGTCATAAAGTTTGTTCTGATGCACTATATTCAGGACTAAGTGCAATGGGTCTTTCACCATTTGCAAAAGAAGAAGATCGTTCAATCTCTATTGTTGCATTAAATTATTTGGAAGGATTACAAGACAAAACTTTCAGAAGTACCCTTGCTGATAAATTCAAAGTACTAGTTGCAGGTGGATTTGGCAATCTAAAAGGTAAAGTGTTTAGAGTTGGATGTATGGGAGAAGTTAGTCCATATCATGTAATGAGAACAATATCTGCAATTTCATCTACATTAGCAATGATGGGATATGATATTGATACTCAAGCAGGACTCAAAACTGCCGAAGAAAAATTAAAAGCTCTCTAAACCCTGTTAACTTAATATAAGGAAATTCGAGACCGAACACATTGACATTTGAGAAAGGCTCACTTATCTTAGTAGATTATACTGCAAAAGTAAAAGACAGTGAAGACGTTTTTGACACCACTATTGAAGAGGATGCAAAAAAATATTCTATTCATGAATCAAATGTCAAATATCAGCCAAAACTAGTTTCAATTGGTGAAGTATCTTATCCTGTTCTCAAAGGATTGGATGAAGCACTTGCTAAAACAACTGTTGGTGATAAATTAACAGTTGAAGTAACACCCGACAAAGGATTTGGAGAAAGAGATTCTGGTAAAGTAAGAATGATTCCACTTAGAAAATTAGGTGAAGATGCAGAAAAAGTTTCAGTAGGTGATACAATTGAAGTTGATAACAAACGAGGAACTATTCGTTTTATTGGTTCTGGCAGAGTTCAAATCGATTACAATCACAGATATGCCGGCAAAACTATTCTATTTGATGTTAATGTATTAAAATCACTTGATTCTCCAAACGACAAAGTTGATGGGATTCTTAAAAACAGACTTCCTGTAGAGGATACAAAAATTGCATTTGACTTGAAAGACAAAGAAGTTAGTGTAATTGTGCCTGAAGAAATTTTACGTGCTGATGGTTTACAGATAATGAAACATTTTATTCAATTAGATATTTTCAAATTTGTTAAAACTTTGGAAAAAGTAAATTTTGTTGAAACACATATCAACAAACAAGCTCAGGAAAAGAAACCAGAAACAAAAGCAAAAACACCTGAACAAAAAACCGCTTAAATTACTTTAGTACTCTTTGCAAGATTAAAAGCTCTTTTTTCAGTCATTTTAATTTCTTGTAAAATTGTGTATCTTTTTGGTCTTAGTTCTTGTGCAATAGTTAAAGCTCTTACTATGATATCTGGTTTTAATCCAATTTGTTTTGCAGTTGTTGGGGCTCCTACATCTTTCAATGTTTTTACAATTTGTTTCCAATCTTGTCCTTGTAACTTTGCCATCATTATAGAACCAATTCCACATTTTTCTCCATGAAGTCCAATACCTGGAGCTAGTTTGTCAAGAGCATGTGAAAAAAGATGTTCTGCACCAGAACATGGTCTACTACTTCCTGCAATACATGATGCCACACCTGCGCTAATTAATCCCTCGACAATTATTCTTGCATCTAATCCCTTTTTTGCAAAACTAGAAGAATTTTCCATGACTATTTTTGCACTCATCATGGCCAAGTCTGCTGCATATCTTCCATAATACTCCTTTTTCTTTTTATGACCTAATTGCCAATCTTTTACTGCAATAATATTAGCAATTAGATCTCCACATCCACTAGCAAGTAATTTTGAGGGGGCTTTCTTAATCACATCAATATCTACAAAAACACCCATAGGTGCGGATGCTACAATCGAATGAGGTTTATCACTTTTTACAGAAACAAATGGACTTGCCATNCCATCATGTGATGCGGCNGTTGGTAAACTAACAAATGGTTTACCNAAATTATANGAAATTAGCTTTGCTGTATCTACAGAGCGACCTCCNCCGATACCCACAATTAAATCAGAATTATCTTTTTTAACATCTTTTTGAATCTCTTTTAATGATTTTATNTGATTATCTTTTGATGTATGCCAAGAAAACTTGATTTTTTTCAATTTAATTGATTTTTCAATTTTTACCCTCAGAACTTTTTGAACATTAATTCCTGATATCAAAGANACTTTTTTTGGTTTATTCAATAAATTCAAAAAACTTCCAAAATCACCAATNTTTTTTTCACCAATTTTAATAAGCCTGGGTAATTCCATTGTATGGGATTGCATGCGATCTTGAANCTTTGTCATTATTTATGATTTCAAGAGATCAAAAAGTTATTTAAAAGGGTGTCATGGCATTTACTTTATCTTAATAGGTGNNTTTTTGTCNAATAACGTTGAAGAAAAAATTTTGCANGGGACTACCACTGTAGGTATCAAAGCTAGTGATGGTGTTGTATTATGTGCCGATATGAGGGCCAGTGCTGGTTATTTCATTGCAAATAACAATACTATGAAAATTCAACAAATTGATCTACANGCTGGNTTAACCTTNGCAGGAGGAGTAGCAGANGCTCAAAANATTGTTGATATTTTACGTTACCATTCAAATCTTCATAGAGTTGAAAAACAGAATTCTATTTCNATTCATTCACTTGCTAGATTATGTTCATTGATTTTTCATCAAAATAGAGGATANCCATTCATGGCAGATATTTTACTTGGTGGTTATGATCAAAGTGGTCCTTCATTGTTTAATGTAGATATGTTTGGTTCAGTTGAAGAAAAATCATATGTGACAACTGGTAGTGGTTCNCCTGTAGCTTATGGTTTACTTGAAGAAGAATATAGAAATGATCTTACTGTNGAAGAAGCAAAAAAAATAGCTCTNAGAGCTGTAAAAGCAGCAATTGTTAGAAACATTGGTACNGGCGATGGAATTAACGTCGCAATTATGGACAAAGATGGATTCCGTCTTTTGACTGATGAACAAAAGAAANCTGTCATCGAACTTTAGTGATTTAATGCAAAGAAAACAACAACAAAAAGAATTACCTCCTAGTAGCCAGAATATAATGGCAACCATACTGCAAAGTATACCAAAAGAAGCAAGTGTAACAAAAATAGAATATGAAGGACCNCGAATTGCTCTCTATACAAATTCNCCACGATATCTATTAGAACACAATGATACAATTTCAAATCTTGTAAATGTAATTAAAAAAAGAATTGTCATTAGAACTGATGAATCNATTAGAAAGCCTGAAGATGAAGCTAGAAAAATTCTTTCAGAATGTGTTCCAAAAGAAGCAAATCTACAAGGAANAATTTTTGATACAACAACTGGTGAAGTTTCAGTTGAAGCAAAAAGACCTTGGTTGTTACAAAGAAATGCAAAGGAATTCAATCATGCTGAAGTTACTGAAAAAATAGGCTGGCGTTTACGTGTTAGAAAAGCTACAACTATTCCATCNCGTACAATTCAAACNATTAATGCGACTCTAAAACAAGCATCTTCTGAAAGAAGTAAACAATTCAAACAAGTTGGAGATGAAATTTTTAGACCTAGATTATCCCAAAGAACTGAAGTTTCTCTTTATACTCTTGGAGGATTTGGACAAGTTGGAAGATCTTCTATGTTATTATCNACTCCAGAAAGTAAAATTTTGATTGATTGTGGAATAAATCCTGGAGCTCGTTCACCAATGGATGCNTTNCCNAGATTAGATTCTTTAGATATTACATTAGATGATCTTGATGCAGTAGTAATTGGNCATGCNCATTTAGATCATACAGGATTTTTACCAACTTTATGTAAATATGGATACAANGGNCCAATCTATTGTACTGAACCTACGTTACCAATGATGAATTTGATTCAATTAGATGCAATCAAAGTAGCTGCTGCACANGGAAGAACCCCGATTTACTCAGAAAGAGATGTTAAACAAATTATGAAACAGACAATTACTTTACCTTATGGAACTGTAACTGATATCTCACCAGACATAAAATTAGTTCTTGCAAATGCTGGTCATATTTTAGGTTCTGCGTTATGTCATTTTCATATTGGAAATGGTGATCATAATTTTGTTTATTCTGGTGANATTAAATTTGGAAAAAGCATTTTGTTTGAGGCAGCATCATGGAACTTCCCTAGNGTAGAAACATTATTGATCGAAAGTACTTACGGACTAAAAGAAGANATNCAACCAACTAGACAAGAAGTAGAATCTNCTTTCATTAATGCAGTTAACAACACTTTNGCAGATGGAGGTAAAGTATTGATACCTATTCCAGCAGTTGGTCGTGCACAAGAAATCATGATGGTAATTGATCATTATATGAAATCTGGAGAAATGGTTGAGGCTCCAGTCTTTACAGAAGGAATGATTTCTGAAGCATCTGCAATACATGAATCATATCCTGAGTATCTTGCAAGAGAACTTAAACAAAAGATCCTAGAAACTGATGACAATCCATTTGATTCCGAATANTTCACAAATATTGAACATGCAGATGCTAGAGANGAACCAATGAGAGATGATTCACCATGTATTATTTTAGCAACATCTGGAATGTTAGAAGGTGGACCTGTTTTAGAATATTTCAAAAATATTGCACCTGATAAAAAGAANAAAGTTTTGTTTGTATCTTATCAAGTTAATGGAACTTTAGGNAGACGAGTTTTAGATGGTTCAAAACAAGCAACCATGTTAGGTAAAGAAGGAAAAGTAGAAATTGTAACCATTAACTGNGGTGTTGAAAAACTAGATGGATTCAGTGGNCACAGTGATTATAANCAATTAATGTCATTTGTACAAAGATTACGTCCAAAACTTCGTCGNGTGTTAGTTAATCATGGTGAACGTTCAAAATCAAAAAATCTTGCAATGAATATTGGAAGAATGTATAAAGTTCCTGCACATTTTCCTCAGGTTCANGAAGCAATAAAATTATTTTAAATCGTATTCTGGCTTCCAGATTTTTATTCCAGATGGAGCAACAATAATTCTCTCTTCNCCNAATCTTGCAATATCTGCACCAGCATTTTTTGCAATAGAATACAATTCTTCAACCACTTTACGAAGTTGTTCCACATCTTTTTGTGCTAATGGTGTAACTCTTAAAATCAAAATCATATCTTTTTTGATNTCTTCTTTAATTGAATGAACATCACTGATATCTCTAATCGTAATGGCTTTCAAATATGTGGTATTTTCTTGTTTTTGCATCCTTNTTGAAAATGCGATCNACTCATTCAAAAACTCTTCTTTAGTTTATGATAATTTTTNAAAAATTTCACGCCTACATTCTAAATTTAATGTAGGATTNTTCTTCCGCTCTATNAGTAAAAATTTCTTCAGAAGAATTATCNTTTTTAANTGTGATAANTCCTTGCTGATCTTTTGGTGCATCAGAATANCTGAGTGTNACAGNTGATGCAAATTTTACNTGATCTTTTGCATTCTTTCCNCGTAAAATTGAAATTGGTCCAACTACNTCTTTAGCCTCAAGTAAAATATCTCCTGGTAATGCAATTGCTTTGATCATTTCATTTTCATCTTTATTTCTTCCAACTACAAATTTTGTTTCTTCATCTAATCTGAAATGTCTCCCAATTTTTAATAAATCGATATCATTAATTGTTGGAGTTTCAACATGATCAAACAAATCTTTTGCTTTGATTCCAAATTGTGGNTCTGTTAACAAACAACCTCCGCCAGCATTAGGAGGATTCTCAATTCCATATTTTTTTGCCATCTCTAATTGATTTCTTCTTGTTCTACCTCTNATCATTCCAAGATTNTCTCTTTTGATCAATCCTTCTTTTTCNGGAATTGTTTCTGGTAATAGTCCAGCTGATAATGGNCTTACAATTTTTCCAACTAGATCTGAATCNTTTTCAATAGTANTTAATGCAGGTCCATGTTGACTCATTGGACGTTGACCTAANACTTCACCTGAAATAATAAATTCTGCACCAATTTCTTCCATGTGTTTTTTTGCTGCATCAAACATCATTGTTCTACAATCTACACATGGATTGAAACCTGCACCAATTCCATGTTTTGGNTTTTTTAACATCTTGATATATTCATCACCNAGATAAACTGTTTTCAAATTAACATTAAGATCATCTGATCTNTCTCTAATTTCAAATCCNCANCCTCTACCACAATCAAAATCACAGAAAGGAGTTTTAATTGCAACTGCTGAAACATCAAAACCTTGTTCTTGCATCATTCGTACTGCAAGTTGACTATCTAATCCCCCTGATAGNAANGCAACAACTTTCTTCTTTTCTTTTTCNTCTGTCACGATAATTTGGNCAAAATTTCCATATACAAACTTTACATCATACATAAATTAAGAAACNGAGATTTTTGGATATGAGGCAACGCAGAAAAAATCTTCTAAAATTTGCTCAAAAGATAGATTGTGATACATTAGTCACGTTTGAGCCTGAAAATTTGTTTTACATGACTGGNTTTTGGGGNGAAGCAATTGGATTGCTTGAAAAAAATGGCAAAACCACNATTATTGCTCCTGAACTTGAAGTAGGAAGGGCACGAGATGAATCTGAAGNCTGTGATGTAATAACAGCAGAACGTGGAACTGGCCTAATTTCATCATTAATAGAAAAAATTAAGAAAAATCGAGTTTGTACTGANTGCCAAAATTATTCNGTAATGATNTCATTGAAAAAATCTATTCCAAAAATNAAATCATCAACAGAACCATTTTACAATTCTAGAATNATCAAAGATGAAAAAGAAGTCAAAATNCTCAAAAAAGCTTCAAAAATTATAGATGAAATGTTTGATATTTGCACAAAAAAAATGAAAGTTGGNCAAAAAGAATCTGAATTACAAACAATTTTGATGAAATATGCATTAGAACAAGAAATGTTTGATACTGGATACAAATCCACACTTAATCCCTTAATCATTGCAGGAGGCCCAAATGGTGCTTTACCTCATGCTCAAGTATCTCAAAGAAAATTCAAAAAAGGNGATCTNGTNGTAACTGATCTTACATTGAGATACAAAGGATATGTTTCAGATGCAACTAGAACATTTGCACTTGGAAAAATTTCATCTCAAGCAAATAATGCATATGAAATTGTAAAAGAATCACAAAAACTTGGTCTAAATGCTGTGAAACCTAATGTTGATTGTAAGGATGTAGATTTTGCATGCAGAAAATACATTGAAGATAAAAAATTTGGTCAATATTTTATTCACTCCACTGGCCACGGAATTGGTTTAGAAGTTCATGAACTTCCAACTATTTCATACAGAAGTGATACAAAATTAAGAGAAAATATGGCAATTACTGTAGAGCCTGGAATCTATATTGAAAATAAATTTGGAATAAGAATAGAAGATTCATTAATTGTTAGAGATAGACCAATTGTAATGCACAAATTTACTAAAGATTTAGTTACAATTTGAATTTAATCGTAGAAATCAACTTTATTGATTAAATATTTTGATTCAGAATTGTTTGATGAAATTTCACCTGAATTAGTATTTATATTCCAATCATAATTCATTTCTCCCTTGTGTGATTTAAAATTAAAAATAATTTGATGTTCTTCTGAATTAATATTTGAAACAGTTAGTTCAACTGATGTTTTTTTGTTATCAAATATTTTTTCATCTGGATATTCTTCGCTTATTTTGTCTTTAATTGCATCCTTTACAGTATATCCACCATTCTTCCCATCATATGCCATCAAAATTTCTACAACCTCTCCTTCTTTAATAGAAAGTTCAGGTAAACTTTTTTCAAAATTTTTCTCTTGTAATGGCATAATTACATAAATTCCAACCATTGCAATAACTGCAAGATAAATTGGTGCTCTTTTTTTAAGGAATGCTTTAAAAGCTGATTTTTTTGGTTTTTCTTCCTCTCTTTTTTTATCTTTAACCATTAGAATTCTCTTGAATTTTTAGTATTTTGTAGTTGTTATTAACTAAACTCTTAACCTTACAATTTTTCATGCATAAATTTCAAGAAATTTGACTGCATTTTGAAAAAGACTATTTTCTAAATTTGTCACATAATCACGAAAAAATGAGTTTTTTTAGATATGGAAACAAAATCAGGACTTTGCAATATCATAATCTTCTTTNCCATTACCNAATTTNTGTGTGATAATTTTNACTCTATATTTTTTCCCTCTTTGAATATCCTGAGCTAACTGAGTAGNTTTNCCATTATCATAAAATTTTGCAACNATCATCTTTCTTGAAGTATAGAAGTTNTTTACCCCNTCAAATTCTTCTTCAGTTTCAATATTNACTTCAGTAATAGTTTCTTTTCCAATTTTTCTTTCAACATTTTCAACTTTCATAATTGTGAAAACNCCCTTATCATCTAATTTTGAAAGTGANGCTTCAACCATATCTCACAATTACCATGAACTTTTTGTATAGATTATGAACTTAAGCGTATTGGGATTTAGAATCTNTTTCTAATTACAATAATTCTCANNTNTTTTGTGCAGTTAAAATCAAAACTTCCCAAGGAAATTGTATAATTCCACNTTTCTTTGTGAATNGTTTTGTATTTGNTCTTANCATTTCTTTAAGCTCTTTTTTTTGTGATTTTTCAAGTAAANTNATTTTTTCTTTGATTGGTNTTGCAACATATTTTAGATAATTTNCCCAATACTGTTCAAAATTACCTGGACTATATGGAAAATTAAAATCNTTAANTGTTATTTTTGAAAAACCAACTTTNTTCACTTCTTCTTTCAGTAATTTTTTTGTACTAAATCTATCAAAATCTGGTGTTCCAGGTGGAACATAATCTGGAATAAATTGAGTTACTGCATCAAAAATNCTATCAAAATATGGGACTTTTTTTGNATGTCCGTGAACNGATATTCCTAATTTGCCTGATTCTTTGAGATTGNTTTTCATATTTTTAAGAGCTTTTATTGAATTTGGAAANAAAAANAATGCAAATTGACATGTTATNATGTCAAATTTTTCTTTGAATGAAAAATTTTCAGCATCNGCATTTACAAATAAAATATTTGATGTTCTATTNTTCCATTTTTTTGCAATCTTTATTGCAGTTACNGATGTATCAGCACCTACCACATAACCAAATTTACCAACTTTTTGATTTAGAATTTTAGTAACAACCCCTGTACCACATGCNATATCAAGAACTTGATTCCCTTTNCCAACATTAACTAATTCTACTAATTTTTTTGTGCTCTGAAATGGNCCATNTTTTGCAGTTGCCCATCTTTTATGATATCTTGGCGCTACCTCATTCCAAATTNNCATATTTCGTTTTTTATATTCAAATNNTTTCTTTTTCANTTTTCTTCAATTTTTTCTAAATCTGATTTTAATGTTCTTCCCGTTTCATGAAAATATCTTTGTTCTATTTCTTTTAGACTNTTANATAATTNGATACTGTTAACATATTTCNTTTTTTGTTTGTTAANCATTTCTTTGTATTGNGATANCAATTTTNGAAGTTCNGAATTNTTCATTCTATTTTTTTTTCAATTTCTTTTTTGATAAACTTCACTANCTTCTCTTTTTTCTTCCAACCTGAAGACGTTATTTTTTTANCATCTACAATAANCACTTGATTATAATNTGTATTTTTTTGATATTTTTTTCCAATATCATTTGCAACAATAATATCTGCACCTGANTCCTTCATCTTTTTTTGAGCTGATTTAACAATTGCATTTTTTGTCAGATTTGTTTCTGCTTTGAANCCTATCANNAAGGCATTTTTTTGATATTTTCTTANTTGATCTATAATTTTTGGTGNTTTTTTGAGCCTAATTACAAGTGATTTNTTNTCACTTTTGATTTTAGATTTTGATACTTTTTCAGGAGTATAATCTGANACTGCAGCTGCCATNATAACTATATCATATTTTTTCTTTAGCTCATTTTTTGTTGCATCAAACATTTCTTTACTTGTTGTAACATTGATTACTTTGATTCCTTTTGTTGGAGTTTGTTTTCCTGGTCCATAAACTAAAGTTACTTTTGCACCTGCAGAGATTAATTCAGATGCTAAAAGTATNCCTGTTTTTCCAGAACTAAAATTTGTTATNCCNCTAACTGTATCAATGAATTCTATTGTTGGTCCTGCAGTCATTAACACTTTTTTATTTTTTAATATTGATGATGAACCAAATTTCTTTAAAACATAATCTAAAACATATTCAGGTTCTGGAGCTTTGGCTTTTCCTTCAATTAATTGTGGATTNAGAAATTCAATTTTATTTTTAAGAAATTTNATATTCTTTTTTACCGCAGAATTATCATACATTGATTCGTGCATAGCAAGACACATCAAAATTGGAATTTTTGAACCAAATCCTACAGTAAGAACTGTAGAAATTGGTGTATCATCAATTCCATTTGCTAATTTTCCAAGAGTATTTGCAGTTCCNGGATATACTATTACTAAATCTGATTNATTATAATCTGCTAATCTAATATGTTCNAATTCNCCTGTAAGTTTTGTAATTACATCATTTCCAGTAGCCCATTTGAAATAATCTGGTTGAATTAATTTTGTTACTGCATTACTTGTAACACATNTTACATCTGCNCCATNNCTCATTAGTAATCTGGCAAGTTCAATTGCTTTGTATGCTGCAACACTTCCTGCAACACAAAGTACAATTCGTTTTCCAGATANTTCTACACCATGTGAATTAACAATATCTAATGACGGATGATNTTTTTTCTTTACTTTCTTTTTANCTACCAATTTGCTCACGTAATTTCTTTAATTCATCATCATTCATTGAAAACCAATTTTCTTCCGCAGGAAACGTGCCTGTCTCTACGTCTTTCTTGAAATTCTCAAGAGAATTAACAATATCATTAGANAAATTCATGTATCTTTTTGCAAATTTTGGTTTTATTTTTTCATACATTCCAAGTAAATCCTGAACAACNAGTACTTGTCCATCACAATTNACTCCTGAACCAATTCCAATTGTTGGAACNCTAACTGTTTCAGAGATNATNTCTGC
Source organism: Nitrososphaerota archaeon (assembly GCA_002730325.1). GTDB lineage: Archaea > Thermoproteota > Nitrososphaeria > Nitrososphaerales > Nitrosopumilaceae > Nitrosopumilus. The sequence goes on along the minus strand of PBZV01000009.1, from coordinate 6,938 downwards.
TACTTCATGACTAACCATTTCTAATGCGATGCTAAATACNCCAGCTTCTTCAAGTTCTTTTGCATCATTAATTAATTTCATTGCAGAATCTTTTGTTTTTCCTTGAACTTTGTATCCTTGTGAAAGCATTGTTGTNTGTGGTTGTAATCCAATATGNCCCATTACAGGAATTCCTACATCCACAATTGCACTAATTGTTTCTGCCATTATTGAACCNCCTTCAAGTTTTACAGNATCAGCTCCTGCTTTGATTAATTTACCTGAATTATTTATCGCATCTTCTATACTTGCTTGATATGACATAAANGGTAAATCTGCAACAAGNAATGAATTANNTCTTGCTCTACTNACTGCTTCAGTAAACATACACATTTGTTCCATTGTTACAGGAATTGTATTTTCATATCCAAGCATTACCATTCCTGCACTGTCTCCAACTAACAATACATCAATTCCTGCTTTGTCACANAGTGANGCTAATGTGTAATCATAGCTTGTAATTACTGAGATTTTCTTTTGTTCTTTTTTCATTTTAATNATATCTTGTACTGATTTATGCAATTCTTGCTCTCCTTGTAAGATTATTTTTTATTTGAATTACATTCTCTGTAAGATTATTTTTGTTATCAAANCCATCAACAATTTTTTGGAGAGATTTTGGTTTTTTCTTAGATAATTTCTTGGATTCATCAATTAACAAATCAATTGCACGTGTTACATTATCTACAATTGTAATGTTTGCAGTATGTGATGTTCTTGAAAGTGGGTTAAGATCAAANGTAATCACTATCTTCCCTGCTTTTCTAAGAGNTATTGTTCTATCTCCATCNTCAAGTGGCACAATNACNACATCNGCTGCAAAAATNCCATTTTTATCCACTATTCTTCTAGCAGAATCAATNCCTGGTAATNTNNTTGATGTTTTNTGATTTGTGCCTAAAATTTCCTTTGCACCNTTATTTTTGAGAGTTTTCACAATTGCATTTTTCCTTTTTTCNTTTGCATAAAACAAATTTACTTCAAGTTTTGCTTTGATTTGCTTTGATAATCTTATGATTTGTTTAGGACATAATGCTGCAATATTCCCATTAACTGAAATTACTGGCATTTCTGCCAAAAGTAATTGTGCGGCAGCAGCTTTGATTGCTTGTTTTGCTGTCTTACTTGTTTTTTCCCCAAGTAAATAATCAAATGCTTCCCCTCTTCCTTGTGCTAATAATCCTTCTTTAGCAACTAATCCATTTTCAAACCCGTTCACTAATCTTTCACGAATTAATAGAGATTTTGCTCTTGGATGTGATTTAGGAATTAAATGCATATAATTTCAGTTAATTATTGAGAACTCTTGCACCATTATTGTCTAATTCTGATTTTATAATTATGCCATCTGGATATTTTTGTAAAATTTCTATTACTCTATCTTCATCTTTTTTTGAAATCATTGAAAAAACTGTTTCTCCAAAAAGTGCAATTCCACATTTGACATTATTTTTTGATAACTCTTCTACTAATTTTTGCATTCTTGGTGTCATTACATCTACATATTTTGCAAATTCTAAAGACATGTCTTGAAAATGTTCTATATTTCTTGATTCTAATAATCTGTTTACCATTTTTCCACCAAGACCATTAATCTGAGGTAAACGTTCTTTGATGAATTTATTTGTAGAGATAGGAGAAAAACAAATCATAATAATTGATATTTTATCTATTGTGATCTTTTCTACACTTCCAATTCCAGGAGCACCTGGTTTAACACGAATTTCAAAACCTCCATGAAATGATGCTAGGACATCCCCTAATCCTGTTTTACAATTTACTTCTGCATTATGTGCAATTTGTCCAATCATTGTTTTATCTAATTTTGTATCAAGTGCTTGATCTAATGCAAATGATAACGATAATGCAACTGCACTACTAGAACCTAATCCATATCCAACTGGAATTGATATTTCATGTTGTATGTCAAAAAACTTAGTTGAAAATTCACCAAATTTTAAAAATTCATTTAATACGTATTCTGAAATATTTGTTTTATCTGGTTGATACCCTTTTGTTATAATTTTAAAATTAGTTTCTTGACCATTTTTTTCACTGACTTTGACTTTGGTAGTTACCCCTTGTTTTATTGAAAAGCCTGCCCCCATCGAACCTAAGTTTTCTAAATTATTTTGATTATCATCTAAATGAGCCTTGAAAAATCCTGTAATGTGTGCTGGACAGAATGCCGTTGCTTCCATTAATTTGAGTTTAAACTAAACACAAAATATAAGAATATGGATTAAATTAATTAAATTAGTATAAATTGACTAAATTTGTTCGACGCCTACAAAGAATTGGAAGTAGTCTTCTTGTATCATTGCCAAAAGAATGGGTTGATGCAAATAATCTAGACAAAAGTAGTCAAGTTGAAATTGAAACTGGTCAGGACACAATCTCGATTTCAGCAAATAAAGAAATTAGACCAACAAAAGAACTTGAAATTTCTTACCCTCTTCCAAAAGAGGAAAACATCGTAGCTGACATTACTGGGGCATATCTTTTAGGATTTGATATAATCCAAATTAATTCTAAATCAACAATTCCTGGAGAAGACAGAGAGAAAATTCGTAATTCTATGAGGAGATTAGTTGGAATGGAAATAATTGAAGAAGATGCATCTCGCATCAACATGCAATTCCTTTTAGATACTGCAACCCTTAATCCCGAAAAAATTCTCAAAAGAATGAGTTCTATTGCACTTGGAATGTATAGTGATACATCAAATGGATTAATTTTAGATGATAAATCCACTTTGCAAACTTTGTCAAATAGGGATGTTGAGGTGAACAGACAATATTTTTTACTTGTTCGTCTAATTCGTAGTACTCTTGTTGATAGAAAACTAGCTAATGTATTTAATTTAGAAAATATTGACGTTCTTGATTATAGAGTTGCAGCTAATCTTCTTGAAAATGCAGGTGATTCCATAGTTGAACTTTCAAATTTTATTAATAATTCATCTTTGTCAAAAACTTTATCTAAAAAAATCTTTAATGTAGTTAAAGATTTTAACAAAATTGCAGAAAAATCAATTAATGCATTTACAAAACCTGATAGATTATTAGCAATTGAAGCAATTTCTTTACATAAACAATATGAAGAAAATCTTAATTTTCTTAAAACAACTTTAGGAAATAAAAAAGAAATCCCCATAACTTTTCTTGATATGGTGTATATGTTTGAAAGAATTGCTCAATCTTGGGCAGATGTTGCAGATCTTGTAAAGCCTATCTACAATAAATAATTAGTATAGTTTCTTTTTAGATGCATATGTTAAAACCGCACAAATTGTTTTTGAATCTTGTATTTTTCCAGACTTGATCATCTTTAATAATTTCTGCATATCCATTTTTACAACTGATAAAATTTCATCTTCATCAAGTTTCAAATCTGCAATTTTTTTTAGTCCTGAGGCTACAAAACAATGAATTACCTCTGCGTTATACCCAATTGACGGATAATACGTAATTAATGGAGTCATTTTTTTTGCTCCGTATCCAGTTTCTTCTTCAAGTTCTCTAAATGCACATTTAATCGGTTTTTCCTTTTTTTCTAATGTTCCTGCAGGAATTTCCAAAACATAACCATGAGGAAATCTATGTTGTTTAACAAGAATTACTTTTCCTTCTTCATCAAAAGCAAGCATTGCTGCAGCGCCACGATGCTCTATCATTTCTCGCTTTACTTTTCTTCCTTCTATCTTCCCTTCATAAACACTAAGACCTAAAATTTTTCCTTCATAGATTTTCTTCTTCTTCACATACAATCTCAAAAATTATTATTATTTAATTTGTTTGATATGCAAGATGTAGTTTAGATGATTTTTTAGAATCTAAAATTGCTTTTTCTAACCAATTAATATAAAATGAAATTTTTTTAGGAATAAACAAATCAGCTGATCTCACATTTTTAATTGATCTCACTTTTTGTGTAAATTCATCCATTTTGAAAATATTTTCACTGTACATAAACAAAACAATTTGATTTTTTGCAATAAATGGAATTTGTAAATATGATTTAGAAAACACATTATTCATATTTTCTAATGTCTCTTTCAAATTACCCTCAATCCATGTAAGTACTGCATATGGAATAAACTCATCAATTTTTTTAGGATCATAAATCAGTGTAAATTTAATTCCATCATTTTTTTGTAATTTTTCAATACATCTTGTGATTGTCTTACTTGACATGTTCATCTTTTTTGAAATTTTTTCAATTTTTTGTCTTGGGTCTTTAATCATTTCTTCTAAAATCTCTAAATCTGTTTTTGTTAAATTTGAATTAAATCCTGGATTTTCTGCTTCAAAAATAGATAATATTCTAACATTTTTCATTAGTTTATTTGCAAGTTCAATCTTTTTTTCAGGACTATCTTTTATTACGATACTACAAACAGTTATTCCACCAACACATGGTGCAACAAAATTTGGATCTCCTATCATACTAACTTGCTCTAAAATTTCATCGATATCTTCACCTGATACGACAAAATACAATACACCATTTCCTAAAATTGGTGGCTCAACAGTGATGAAAAATTTTTCAATTATCTTTTTTTCAATCATCTTTTGAATTCTTACTTTAACTGCACCCCCTGAAATTCCCAATTCCATTCCTATTTGCCTATTTGATTCTCTACAATTATTCAGTAATTTACTGAGTATGTTCATATCTAAATTGTCCATTATGTCACCTTAACTACCTCGATAAGATAAAAAAATATCTAATTAGATATAAAATTGTCTGTAATAGTATCTTATATATCAAATACATTAAATATAATACATTTTATTATATTATGTGGATTACAGGTTACGATTAGCTAAAAGAATGCTATTCAACAAGAAAGGAAGTTTGGTAGGTGCAGTTTTAGCTGTAACAATTGGAATTTTAGTAATTCATGTAAATTTTGTAATTTTTCAAGGATTGTTTGATGCAATTGTAAGAGATATCAGTGAATACCGAAATGGTGATGTTCTCGTAACAAATGAAGATGACTATATCGATAAATCTGATTCATCACTTGTAAGTTGGTTTGAAAGAATTTCATATGTTGAAGCGGCGGCGCCGCGGCTTGCATCAACGGGAGAAATGAAAATAACAAAAAATGGTCAACAAATTGAAAAAACTGGAATTCCTGTAGTTGGTGTTGATCCGTTTAATGACATAAGAGCTTCAACTGTACATGAAACTGTAGCAGAAGGAACTTACGTTTTTTCAAGAAATTCAATTGTATTAGGAAATTCTGTTTCAGAAGATCTTGGAGGAGCAGCAGTTGGAGATAATGTCAAAGTTATGATTGTTGACAGGTGGGGTGAAGAACAAACTAAAAGATTCATTGTATCTGGAATTGCAAAATCTCCTGGTGGTCAAGGATTTGATTATAGTGCAGTTATTCATATTGATACATTACGTGATATGACAAATAGAGAAGATCAAACACGTTCAATAATGGTAAAACTGAATGATCCATCTAAAGCACTAGAAGTCAAAGAATTTTTCTTACGTTCATTTCCAAATGATGGTTTTCTTGCAGAAACAATAGAAGAATCTGCTGAAGAACAACTAGCTGGGTTTAGATCTGGTATTGCAATGATCAACATGATAGGATATTTTGGAATGATGTCTTCTGCATTTGCAATTGTTACTATTCAAATGATGTTAGTAAATGGAAAAACTAGAGAAATTGGTGTAATGAGAGCAATTGGAGCTAAACGAAAAGATATTCTAATAATTTTTATTTTTCAAGGAATGATAATTGGAGCAATTGGAGCTGGAGTAGGAACTGCAGCAGGTTTGGGATATACTGTATATGCAAAAGAAACCAAAATGTCCTTCAATAACAGCCTCCCACTTGAAGTAACATACAATTGGGAAAAAATTGTTCAAACTGCTTTAACCTCGTTTGTTTTAGCAATAATTGCATCATTGTATCCATCGTATAGAGCGACTAAACTATTACCTGTGGAGGCTATGAGAACTGTCTAAAGTACTTGAAATTAATAATTTAACCAAGATTTATGGTGAAGGAATCAATAAAGTAAAGGCACTTGATAATGTAACCTTTTCAATTGAACAAGGAGAAGTTGTTCTAATTGTAGGAAGTTCAGGTTCTGGAAAATCTACATTACTTAACATGATTGGATTATTAGATCGCCCTACTGATGGTAAAATTTTCATTGATGGGAAAAATACTACCTCACTTGGTGATGATGAAGTTTCTTCATTTAGAAATCGAAAATTAGGATTTATCTTCCAATTTTCAAATCTGCTTAGTGATCTTACAGTATTGGAAAATATTTTGTTACCTAGACAAATTGGAGGGTCTGAAGTAGATATAGAAAAAGATGCTAGAGATTTGTTAAAGGCCGTTGGACTTGAAGATCAAATCCATAAACGAGCAAACAAAATTTCAGGAGGTCAAGCTCAAAGAGCAGCAATTGCAAGAGGATTGATCAATAAACCTTCAATTGTTTTAGCAGATGAACCTACTGGAAACCTTGATTCTGTAACTTCTGAAACAATTGTCCAATTAATGAAATCAATGGCAAAAAAATTCAATCAAACATTTATCATTGTAACACATGATAGAGAACATTTTGGTAATGTAGATAAAGTCATTACAATAAAAGATGGAAAATCCTTTGAAGGTGATTATCATGCAGAAATGGAGGTAATTGTATGAATCTAAAATTATTGTTTATATTTTTTGTAATTGGATTATTGCCCATATTTTTTGATGATTCCTTTGCTGCATCACCTCTAACTCTTGGTGCTTCTCCATTTGATCATGATTTTGGGGATGTAAAATTTTTAGATGCATATTTTGGTACATTAGATAATAAAATTGAAGTTGAGACTGGAGATAGTAATGTTCCATTTACAGTAGTATT